>NZ_JACHVA010000139.1 GCF_014230055.1 Puniceicoccus vermicola
ACCGTCCGCAGCGCCCAACGATCCCCTTCCACCAGAACACTCTTAAACCGCTCACACCAAAGCGGTCCAAAACGATCCCGCGACCGATTAAACCAAAGCGTGAATCGTTGCTTGAGGGTCTTCATCATCCAGGAAACATCCCCCATCCGTCGCAACAGACTCTTCCGCAAGTCCATCCCTTCCAAAGTATGATCCCGAAGGTGCCCCTCCAAAACCTCAGCCCGCATCGGATTCCAAGGCGTAGGCTTCGGATAGAGCCGACGATACCGACGCACCAACTCCTCATCCGAAATACTCACCTCCGCCGGCACCTCCACCAAAACATGGAAGTGGTTCTTCATCACCGCATAGGTAACCACCCGAATCCCCGAGAAATCAGCCACCTGCCAAATCATCTTCCGCAAAACCTCCCTCTCCCGATCCCCAAAGAGAGCCTCCCCATTCACCGTTCGACTCATCACATGGTAGTAGGCTGTTTGCCCATCAAGACGCATCCGTTTTCTTCTCATGGTCTCCAGTTAAAGCAGATACTTAGATATTGAACAAGAATAATCAACCAGGTTACTAAAAAAGATATTTTAAAATTAGATCTCCTGTGAGAACCTCTCAAACTTCCAATTCCCTTCGGAGTCTTTCCCTAGGGTGATGTATAGGGTTTGAGATTCGTTCTGCTTGGTTCCGCTGCTGCGGGTCAGGGTGGCCTCCACGGTGGTTTTTACTCTAGCTTCTTTTTCGTTGGGGAACGATATGGATGGGGAGCGGAATTGTAGGTCTACGGTTTGGCCGGATTGGATTAGGCCTAGGTAGCCTATCGCGAGTTCTTTGGGGCTCCGGACGCCTTGGGCGTTGGGGTAGCGGCTTTCTAGGACTACTGGGTTGGCGAGTAGGTCTTGGAAGGTGCTGATCAGTTTTGCTTTTCCGAGAAGGCCTTCGGAGGAGGAGTTTGAAATGGTGTTGGAGAGTTCTTCTAGCTTTTCGCGGATGATGTCTTCTTCTGATGATCTGAAGCCGAAGTACCAGATCGCGGTTCCGATGAGAAGAGCCAGGAAGGCAAGGAGGGGGCGAGGAATTTTCATGAAGATCGTGGCTTGCAGATTTTTCGCTGGTCAGGCTAACCTGAGAAATGAGCGTAAACGAGACAGTTCTGCAAATTTTTCGGGACAGCGGTGCCCTTCTGGACGGGCATTTTATTCTGCGGTCTGGGCTCCGCAGTCGTCAGTTTTTCCAATGCGCTCAGGTCTGTCAGTATATGGACAAGGTTACGGCCTTGGCGGAAATGCTCTTGAAGAAGCTTGAGGGATATTCTTTTGAAACGGTCATTGCTCCGGCGATGGGTGGTTTGGTGATTGGTCAAGAGGTGGCCCGTCAGGCCGGAGTGCGATTTATTTTTGTGGAGAAAGAGAACGATCAACTCGTTCTGCGTCGGAATTTCAAAGTTTCTCCGGGGGAGAAGGTTCTTATCGTTGAAGATGTTGTTACCCGTGGGGGACGGGCAAATGAGGCCATTGCGATTGCGCAGGAGTTGGGTGCAGAAGTCGCCGCTCTCTCTGTTCTTGTGGACCGTAGCAGTGGTAAGGCGGATTTTGCGGTGCCGTTCGTTCCGTTGATCTCGATGAACGTTGAAACCTTTGATCCGAACAACCTTCCAGAAGACTTGGAGAAGATTCCGGCGGTGAAGCCGGGGTCTTGAAGCTTGGGGAGCGGGGAAATTTGGTGTCTGATCCTGTCAGCCTCAGCTTGCCTTTCGAGGGGTTTGTTCTAGCTTCTTATAGGTAATGCCAGTGTTCGCCACAGCAAAGGCCGGGGGGTCGCCAAAATCTGCCGCGAGATTTTTCTCGGCGGCGGCACCATTTTTGGAGGCACTCGACCAGTTTTTTTCAGATCAACGCAGCGAGTTTGAGCCGGAGTTGAGAGAGTTGGTGCAGTATGCGCTGTCCCATAGCGGGAAGCGTTTGCGTCCCATTTCTCTTTACCTGACCGGTGCCTCTGCAGATGGGGGATTCAATGCCGACATGGTTCGGGCTGCGGCGGTGGTGGAAATGGTTCATTTGGCGACCTTGGTCCACGACGATATTCTCGACGGGGCGGATTTACGGCATAAGCAGGAGACTGTTTCCCGCAAGTATGGGGTGCCTGCAGCGGTTTTGCTGGGCGATGCTCTCTTTGCTCAGGCCTTACAGTTGGCCAGCGGATTTGCGACCACGGAAGTGTGCCGTCTGGTTTCGGAGGCGACCCGAAAAGTGTGTGCCGGAGAGATTGAGCAGACCTTGGACGGCAAGGCTCCCGACGATGACACGCAGCGGTATTTTCGAATCATTGAACGCAAGACGGCCGTTCTTTTTCAGGTTTCCTGCCGATTGGGGGCTCTCCTTGGGGCTCCGGGGCCCGATATGGCCGAGACGGCTGGAGAATTTGGGCGCCATGTCGGCATCGCTTACCAGATTTACGATGACTTGGTCGACGTTATCGGTTCGGAGAAAGCGATCGGAAAGACGTTGGGCACAGATTTTGCCAGCGGCAAACGGACCCTCCCTTTCATTCTTCTTTTTCAGGAGTTGGAAAGTGGCGAGAGGGAAAACCTTTTGGCCAGTTTCGCTGGAGGCGACGAATCGGCGCCCGATGGCGTCGATATTGGGAAGTTGATGGTCGAGAAAGGCGTGGCCGAGAGAGTTGGCGAATTCTTCGGTCTGGAGATCGGGAAAGCGAAGGCCGCCGCTAAAATTCTAGCGGAGTCCGATGGAGGCGAAGGGCTCTACGATCTGGCAACTTTCATAGAGGGGCGTTTCGCTGGATTGCTCGGCGACGAGAATTCCTAAATTCCGGCAGGAAATCTGCTTTCGAAGGATTGGCTCGCCCGTCTTTGACCTTGCGTTTTAAGGCATTCTCGGGTGATCTTCAGAATTGTGAGTGATCGATCAACAGCAGCGGCGGCAGGAGTGCAAACGGGTAAAGTCGGATTGGCTGACTCGGATGCGCGTCTGATTGAGAGCGTCCGTTCCGGAAACATCGCGGCCTTTGATCAGCTGGTTAACAAGTATAAACAGCGCATTTTTGCGATCATCTACAATATGACCTCGAACCGTGAGGACGCCGCCGATTTGACGCAGGATTGCTTCATTAAGGCTTTTCGTTCTCTCGACCGATTCAAAGGTCGCTCTCATTTCTTTACTTGGCTTTATCGCATCGCCGTCAACGCGACCCTCAGCCACATCAAGCGGAACCGGTATCGCCGCTTTTTCAGCTTCGAGAATCTGAACGAGGAGGGCGTTAGTCCTGACTTGGCAGAGGCTCTGGCTTCGAAAATGCAGACCGAAAGACCCGTAATGTTGGGGGAATTGCAGGAAAAATTGAACGAAGCTCTCCAATCGCTGTCTCCCAAACATAGAACTGTCGTAGTTTTGTTTGAGATTGAAGGTTTGAGTCATGAAGAGATTTCTGAAGTTTTGCACACGTCGGTGGGAACAGTCCGTTCCCGGCTTCACTATGCAAAGCGTCAGCTGCAAGCATCTCTTCAGCCATACCTCGGTTAGCGAGGAACGATGCTAGAGCTTAAAGACGAAGATAAAAAAACATCCTTAGAGGATCTCCTCCGGGTCAAGCGGGCTGAGAAGCCTGATGATGCCTTTTGGCAGAAGTTTGACCGGGATCTGGAGAAGAGGATTGTTAAATCGGTGGTCCATCGGGAATCGCCGGTACAGTCCGTTCTGCAATGGGTCTACCATCACGGGAAGAGCATCACAGCGATTTCCTGTGTCTCGGTGGGAGCCTATTTTCTTTTTTCGGATGCTGACGTTGCTCCTGTTAAAGAAACTTATGTGGCCGATGTGAGGCCAGCTCCGGCGGCAACGGAAGCTCTCGCCAAGGTGGATACCTGGTCGAGCGGAAGCGCACCCTCGTTGAAGGGTTCGGAGCAGGATTATGTGATTGAAGTGCTCTCGAGTGGAGCAGGGCCCTCTAGTGGCGCCGGAAGATCATGGTTGGGAAATTCCTCGCAGGAGGATTCAGGCTCTTATTATGTAGCCGACCAATTATCTTCCAGCGAATTGGGGTGGTCGGGCGAGCGGTTGCCGTTCTAATTTAGGCGTCCATGTGGCGTTTCGCTTTTATTTTTTTAGGGCTTTTGAGTCCTCTTGCAGTTCCTCACCTCTTTGGAAGTGAGGCCCTGGCTCTGGAGCGGCGTCTGACGACGGTTTTTCGGGACAATAACGCGAAGGTCGTCCGGATCAAGGCTGCCTACGAGAGCGAAACGGAAAACGGGAAGGTTTCCCTTCGAGTGGGGACAGGATTTTTCGTGAGTTCGGATGGGTTGATTCTAGCGAACTCGAGTGTCACGGAGGGTGCGCGCCGGATCTGGGTGGAGCAGGGAGATACAAGCTATGTGGCCGAGATGGTCGGGTCGGATGCGGAGACCAACATTGCCCTCCTCCAGGTCACGGACCAGCCCAAGGGCAGTTTCGACTTTATTCCCGTGGATGAGCAGCCTTATCCGGACGTCGGGACCCTCTTGCTCTCGATCGGTTGTGCACTGGAGTTCGATCCGGCCCCGCGCCTGGGCTTGGTCAGTGGGCAGGACTCGAATTTCGGGCAACGCGTATTTCCGACGGCCTACATTCGCACGACGATTCCGGCCAATCCGGGGGAGGGCGGTTCGCCGGTTCTCGACCTCAATGGACGGTTGCTGGGAATGATCGTTGCCTCTCTGCCGGAGGTCGGTGCTTCGTATGTGATCCCGGCAAGTGCAATCGGACGGGTTCGCGATGATCTAATGCTCAATGGATCCGTGCAATACGGTTGGATCGGGGTTGAGGTGGAGAGTCGACCTCGCGGTGCTGACGATGAGGCTCCGCTTCTTGTGACCAGTGTCGTTCCCGGAGGTCCGTCCGATGTGGCGGGGATTCAGGAGGGAGACCGGATTCAGAAGATCAACGGTTTGTCGGTACCTACGATTAACGTCATGAGGCATCGTTTCTTCCTCGCGCGCATCGGGCAGTACATTGATTTCATGATCGAGAGAGAGGACAAGGTCCTCGATTTAGGGGTGCGCGTCGGCGAACGCCCGGCGGCCGAGTAGTTTCTTCGGGAACGGAATCCTATCCTTCTGAGGGCTGACTTTTTTCAGCGGATCCAAGGATCGACGAGGGAGAACGAGCCCACGTCGAAATGTCCTCGATCCCCGATTTTCAGCGAGGGGATGACCAGTAGGGGCATGAAGGACAAGGTCATGAACGGCGAACGCAGGGGGCAACCGTCGGCTTTTGCCAGTGCGGTGAGCTCCTCAAAGGCGTGAGCGGCCTCCCAGGCGTCGCCTTCTCCCATCAGGCCTGCGATGGGCAGAGGATAGCCCTTCGTGGTCTCTGGAGAGCTGAAGGCCAGCCCGCCCTTGGATGAGATCACCTCATTAATCGCTGCCGCGAGCGATTGATCGTTCGCGCCGACAGCGACCACATTGTGCGAATCGTGAGCGACGCTTCCGGCGACGGCTCCGGTTTTGAGTCCAAAGTTTTGAATCAGCCCCACCGCTGGCGGTGCATCTTCATAGCGGTTGACGACGACAATTTTCAGCAGGTCACGATCCGGGTCTGAAACGACCTCGCCGTCCTTCACGGTGGGGAGGAGGTCCTCACGGCCGGTGACCAGTTGGCCATCGACAGCCAGCATGGTGGCAAATTTTGCTCCGTCGACCGCTTTTAACTGGAGTCGCTCTTCACGGATCGGTGAGGCGGCAAATTCATTGATCGGAGGGATTTCGCTTGGGCTGAGGAGGGCTTTGCCATTTTGGGCAACCGGTTGGCCATCGATCCAAGTGCCTTGCACGTGAAAATCGTGGATGCCGCCCACTCGGATGAAGTCGGCAGGGTCTCCCGGTTGAAGAAGTCCGGCTGGGAGCCGATAGTGTTCGATGGGGTTGCGGGTCGCGGCGCGAATGGCCACCATGGGATCGACTCCGTTGTCGATGGCGCGTCGGATCAACCCGTCGATGTGGGAGACGACCAGATCATCGGGATGTCGGTCGTCACTGCAGAAAAAGCAGCTGTCGGGAGACTCTTGGAGCAGCGGCCAGAGAGCGTCGAAGTTGCGGGCGGCAGAACCTTCCCGAATGGCGACTTTCATCCCGCAGGCGACTCGCTGGCGTGCTTCATCGAGGGTGACGCACTCGTGATCGGTCTGGATGCCGGCGGCAGCGTAGGTCCGGAGGTCCTCGCCGATCACGCCGGGGGCGTGTCCGTCGATGGGAAGGTCGCGCTTTTTGGCTTGTTCGATGATGTCGAGCATCCGCAGATCTCCGCCGATGACCGCGGGAAAGTTCATGACCTCCGACAGGTAACTGACTCCATCGAGGTCGAGGAGTTCGGCGACCTCTTTCGGTCCGAAGGAAGCACCTGCAGTCTCGAAGGGAGTAGCCGGTACGCAGGACGGGGCGCCGAAGGCGATCTTGAGAGGAGTGTCTTGGGCGGAGCGGATCATCCACTCGACGCCGGCCTTCCCGCAAACATTGGCGATCTCGTGAGGATCGCTGACCGTGGCTACGGTGCCGTGGACGGTTGCGGCACGGGCAAATTCAGCGGGGGGGAGCAGGGAGCTCTCGATATGAATATGGGCATCGACGAGCCCCGGGAGGTAGAGGCAGTCGCTCGGGGCCGATTCGTCTTCGATGACACTGAGGATGCGACCGTTTTCGACGGTGAAGCGGCCGGGAAAGATCCGGCCCGTTTTAACATCAGCTATCTGACCGGCGAACTCGCTCATAATCCAGCTCCTAGGCTTCGGCGGGAACCGGCTCAATTCCCCGGAGGGTCTTGCAGACCGAATCGATAATGAAGTCGGGGGTAGAGGCCCCGGCGGTGACCCCCACGGTTTGGTACTGGCTCATGATCTGGGGATTAATCTGCTCGGCGGTCTCGATATGGTAGGTGGGGCGGTCGTGCTCCATGGCCAATTTGGCAAGCTTCCGGGTGTTGGCGGAATGGTGGCCTCCGATGACGATGATGGCTTCGGCACCCTGCTGAACCAGTTTTCTCAGGTCGGTTTGGCGCTCTTTGGTCGCGCCGCAGATCGTGTCGTAGATTTCGGCCTCGGGATATTTCTCGCGGAGCAGATCGGAGAGACGCTGGAATTCGTGGACGAACATGGTGGACTGCGAAACCATGGCAACTCCGCCTTCCATCTCGGGGAGAGCCTCAATGTCTTCCTCGTTTTGGACGACGTAGCCCCGTCCACCGGCGTAACCGAGAAGCCCGATCACCTCAGGGTGTTTGGGGTCTCCGAAAACGACGGTGTTCTTCCCCTTGCGAGCGCCCGCCTTGATCCGGCCGGCGATGACGCCAACGTCAGGGCAGGTGGCGTCGCGAAATTCCATTCCAAGATTTTTCAGGTACTTGCGGCGTTCGGGGGAAATCCCATGGGCGCGCACGACCAAAACGGAGCTCTTCTTATCCTCTTCACTCAGCTGGAGCTCCTTTTCGCTCGTGTAATCGCCGACCTCACGAACGCCGGACTTCTCGAGCTTCTCCATCATTTGGCTATTGTGGATCAACGGGCCGTCGGTCAGGACTTTCCCGCTGTTTTTCTCGGCGTAGTTCTCGGCAATCTTGATTGCACGCTCGACTCCCCAACAGAAGCCAGCACTCTTGGCCCGGATCACTTTCATATCTTTCAATAAGAAGGGTATGCTTCTACGGTCAACCGCAGACATCGATCGACTCGTTTATGAAAATTGTATTTTATTCGTTGGTCGCCTCCATTTTCCTGGGGCTAAGCGTGCAAGTGGGGGCGAAGACCTTCAGTGTTCTCGCCTTCAATGTGGAGAACCTCTTCGACGTCGACGGGACGGCTCTGTACGAGGATTACGGGATGGAGCCTTCCGGTGGTGGCATTCCCTACTCGGCGAAGTTGCTCGGCAAAAAACTCGAATTTGTCACGGAAACCCTTTTGGCCGTGAATGAAGGGGAGGGCCCTGAAGTCATTCTCTTCCAAGAGCTCGAGCGCGACCAGACGCCGGAGAGCACGATTGCGAGCCTCGAGGAGTTCTTGGCTGAGTTCGAGGGGATCTCGCTGGAGGAAATGCTGGCAAATTCCGACGATTCCCGGATTCGAGGTCTTCCCTCCTATGCTTTCCTTGCAAAAGCGATGGAGGAAAAGGGCCTCGACTACCCGTTTATGGCTCTCGGGGCCGATCCGCAGATCATCGAAGGTCGTCCAGCTCACGTGAATGTGGTCTTCAGCCGCTTTCCCATTGTCGGGGCGGATTCATTTCCGACAGAGAGTGCACGCGAGATCCTCGTCGTGAAAATCGACGTCGATGGCCATCCCTTGTTTGTCATCGACAATCACTGGAAGTCGGGAGCCTCGCGTCCGGAGACGGAAGTGATTCGCCTTCTGAACGCGAGAACCGCCCGCAGTGCCTTGGACGGCATTCTCGCCGTTGATCCCCGGGCAGACGTAATTTTCGCTGGCGACCTGAACTCTTACTACGACCAGATCTCGCTCTATCCCGAAATGGAGCGGACCGGAGTGAATTCGGTCCTCGGTTCTCAAGGTGACGAGCAGGCAGTGGCTGATGGAGAGGAAGATCTATACAATCTTTGGTTCGAATTGCCGGTCGACGAACGTTTCTCTGAGGTCTGGAGGGGGCGCAAGGGGACTCTGATGAATATGCTCATCACCCCGGGTCTCTACGACGATCGAGGGATTCGCTATATCGACGGTTCGTTCGAAGTCTTGCGGCTTCCCGGCCTGAATATGGACGAATGGGGCCGACCCGCCCGCTTCCAGTTCGAAGGCGAGGGCCGTGGCGGGAGCGATCATCTTCCCATCCTGGCCCGTTTTGAGACGGTCGATGGCGATGGTTCGGAAGTCCTCGAGTTGACGAATCCCGGGCGTGACGAAGATCAGCCGCGCGAGGTTCTCTATCTCGATTATGATCTCGATCACTACGCGGGGGATCCGCCCGAGCCGATGAAGAATTTGATGAGATTGCCGAAGAGCGAGTGGTCCGCCCACCTTGGCCAGCTTTATGAGATCGAAGGTCGATGGGTTTCGCGGAACCCGCCCACCCTCTTAACCGGCGAATACGAGATGGAGGTTTACTGCCCCGATCGGACGATCTGGAAAGAAGTGGGGAACATTTCCCAAGGCAAACCATTGCGGGCCGTAGCCGAACTTGGCACTTGGGAAGGGAATTACCAGTGGGTCATTCGTGACGCTTCCTGGTTAATGGTAGGCCGTCGGGGACTCGAACCCCGAACCAATTGATTAAAAGTCAACTGCTCTACCGATTGAGCTAACGACCCCCGGAAAAGAAATAGTCCATGAATTCAACGCCGCGGGGTCAAGTAGACTCTTGCCCGAAGTGAACTTTTTCGAAAACGCGAGATTTGTTCCTTTTTCGGATCTTTTTGCCTTCCTGGATGGGAGGTTTCGGGGAGGTGGTTTCTGAGCGCATGGATTCCGGTTTACACTGACGATTCTTTTACCTATAGGTAGTGAGCAACCATTACAGGATGATTGAGAAAAAGTTTAAGGATCTGGTCTTGGTCTTTCTGCAGGGAGAGATTAGCCCGGCTGAGATTGAGTGGCTCGTTGGGGATCTTCACGCGCGCCGAGATCGCCGTGATCTTTTTGCGGAAGCGATCGAGTATTATCTGGAAAATGAGGCGGGCCCTGCCCGTCGTGTTTCGGATCAGAGATTGCGCGACATTCTCTTGAGAGACCTCTCGAAAATCGAGGTGCGGGACTTGGAATTAGCCATGCCTCGCCGCAGGGCCTCTAACTTTTCTCCAGAGGAGCGGGAGGCGAAATTACAGGAAGGAGAGGCGGTCGCGGAGCCGAAGCGGACGGAAAGGGTGGCCGAGATCCTTTTCGATAAGCCTCCCCCGCCGTCTGACGACCGATCCATGGTCCTCCCCATCGTCGGGGTACTTATTATCGTCCTGACCTTCTTCCTGATGGTGCGGTTTTCCTCTCTCAAAAACGATGAAGAGGTGGCCGACGCAGCAGAGTTGAAAAAAGCTCGCGAGCTATCCGATGCCGCAGCTTTCCGCCAAGCAAACGAATTTATTTCGGAAAGCAATCTTGATGAGGATAAGGAATCCGCCGACGAGGGGGAAGAGATAGAAGCCGTTTCCGACAAGAAGATTGCCGACGAGCCGCCGGTTTCCCTCGTGGATTTGGTCGGTGGAAAGAAAGAGGCCGAAGACAGCACTAGCGATGCGGCCGAGGTCGGTGACCAGATTCTGATTTTTAACAATCCTTAGTCTACCGGCGCGGAGATTTCCCAGCGAGAGCTTGAGAAAAACTTTGGGCAAGTCGCTGATAGGCCGGTAGGGTTCCTTCCGCAGGATAGCGCCGGGAACCGTCGACGGGAGAACAGAGATGTTCCTGGATCGCTGAGAAATTGCCACCGAGAGGACGAGCCGCCCGCAGGACTGCACCAGTCGCTACCGAGCCGGAGGTCGCTAGACGATCAACGGGGATGCCCATCACATCAGCGATTGTTTGGGCGATTCCATCGTTGGAGGAAGCTCCTCCGGTGAGAAGGATTACTTCAGGCTTTGCCCCGATCCACTCCGTCTGCAGGCGCATGTTGATGAACTGGCCTTCCAAGCAGGCACGAACCAATTTGTTCGGATCTGGATCCTTCTGAAATTCTTCCGATCCGAAGAGAAGCGGCTCATGGAAATCAACACGTGGATTGATCTCGGGTCCGAAGAAAGGGATCATCCCGTCACCATCGTTTCCGATCGGCGTATTCTGTAGCCCCTCACAGTCGAAGGCTGTCCATTCGACTCCCAGTTGCTCTTTAACTTTTTCCCGGGCCAGAGAACCGTTGCGAAAGCAAACGAGGCTCATGAATCCGCCGAGAGGATTCCCAAAAACATGTCCGTAGCCATTGGGATCCGTTTTGACTTCGGGCATCGCGGCAAAAAATGTGTCACTGGTTCCCAAGCTGATGACGACCTTCCCGGGCTGGGCCGCTCCCATGCCAACGAGACTGCTCGGGTTGTCCCCAGTGAAGGCGACGACTTGGGCGCTGCCAGGGATTCCGTATTTTTGCTGGAAGTAGGGGGCAAGCGGTCCAACAACGGTTTCCGCCAGTACTGGGTCGGGTAGCTTATTTGCGAGTTCAGGAGCGGTTGCTTCGAGCAGTTCCTCGTCCCATGTCAGGGTTTCGAGATTGAGGAGATTCATCCCCGATCCATCTCCATGGTCGATGGGCGCATCTTTGCCGGCTAGAACACTGGCGAGAAACGAGCTGACCAAATGAATTCGTGTCGTGCGGGCATAGGCGTCCGGATCTATTTTGGCGAAGCGTCGGATCTGAGGTCCGCTGAAACGTTCAATCGGAACGGATCCTGATCGCCGGCACACCTCCATCGCTCCTCCCAGTTTCTCGGCGATTTCCTCACATTCCTGTCCAGTGGAAACGTCCATCCAGATGGGAGAGGTTGCCCGGGAAATGCAGGGGCCGATTTGTTTGGCCAGGTTTTTGTCGCTGCTCAACCGTGACAGATGTTTTTCCCAATCTTCGTTGAGATAGACCGTGCCATGTTGTTGTCCCGCGCCGGAAATGCCAACGACTGAGGAAAAGTCAGCGCCGCCTTCGCTCATGCGTTGGAGGCAAAGGTCGAGTGCGTCGAGCCACATAAGTGGATCGGCGTGAAACTCTCCTTCTGAATTGCCCTCGATGAATCCCTGCGGGGCGTTATACTGTGGGAGGTCGCGGCCGAAATTGACTTCTTCCTCCGAAAGAATATTGCCTGAGTCATCGACCAGCAGAGCCGAAAGGCTCTGGGTCGAAGCGTCGAAGCCCAACCAGCTGTTCATCAGATGAACTCGTTGATGAGGTTTTCGAGCATTTCCTGGCGTCCGGAGCTGATGACCGGTTCGCCGCCGGCGAGGGCTGCCTTTTCCAGTTCTTCGAACGAGGTGTTGCCCGCTGCGACCTTGGCGCCAATGCCTTCATCGAAGGAGGCGTAGCGTTCTTTCACAAAGTCGCTGAGTCGACCGTCTGCGCGGATCGCCGCGGCGATTTTGAGCCCTCGGGCGAAAGTATCCATTCCGCCAATATGAGCGTGAATGAGGTCGATGGGTTCATGGGACTCGCGGCGGCGCTTGGAGTCGAAGTTGAGGCCACCGGTGGTGAAGCCTCCCATCCCGAGGATGACCAGCATTACCTGGGTCGTTCCGTAGATGTCAGTGGGGAACTGGTCGGTGTCCCAGCCGAGGAGGGTGTCGCCCCGATTCGCGTCGACGCTGCCGAGGAGTCCGGCGTTGGCGGCCACGGTCATTTCGTGCTCCATCGTGTGTCCGGCCAGGGTAGCGTGGTTGGTCTCGAGGTTGAGCTTAAAGCGATCAGTCAGTCCGTATTCGCGGAGGAAGTTCAGGCAGGCGGCTGCGTCCGAATCGTATTGGTGGGTGGCGGGCTCGCGTGGCTTCGGTTCGATGTAGAAGGGGCCAGTGTAGCCGATCTTGTCCGCATGATCGATCGCCATGTGGAGGAAGGTCGCAAGGTTGTCGAGCTCCCGCTTCATGTTGGTGTTGAGCAGGGTGGAGTAGCCTTCGCGTCCTCCCCAGAAAGTATAGCCGAGTCCGTCGAGCTCCTTGGTGCATTCAAGGGCCTTTTTTACTTGGGCGGCAGCGTAGGCGTAGACGCGGGCGTCCGGGCTGGTCGCGGCACCCTGCGAATAACGCGGATGATTGAAGAGGCAGGCGGTCCCCCAGAGGAGTTTCTTGCCAGTCTCGTTTTGCTTCTCTTTTAGTTTGGCGACGACTTTGTCCAAGGCGGCGTTGCTCGCGGCGAGGTCATTGAGCTCGGGAGCGATGTCGCGGTCGTGCCAGCAGTAGAAATCCATATCCATCTTTTCGAGAAACTCGAAAAAGACGTCGACGCGATTGAGGGCGTTCTCGACGGAGTCGGAACCATCGTCCCAAGGCATCTGCGCAGTGCCGGCACCGAAAGGGTCCCCCAGGGTGTTCCGCATCACGTGCCAGTAAGGAGCGGCGAAGCGAAGGTGCTCCCGCATGGTTTTGCCTTCGACGATTTCGTCCGGGTTGTAGTGTTTAAAAGCGAGAGGGTTCTTGGAGCTAGCGCCTTCGAACTGAATCTTTGAGGTGGGGAAGTACTCTTTCATGGGTATCTTTGGGTTAGGGAAAACTAAATAATATCCGATTTCCGGTTCGCGTGGAACCGCAAATTGCGTAATTATTTTTTCGATTTGCGACAAGGTTTTTCAGAAAAGCTTCCTTCCAAGCGGGTGGCGATTGTGATGTCGGAGGTATTCCTGCGGCGCCTGTCGCCCTCACTGGCACACTTTGTCCGGAGGCAGTTGGACTTTCGGATTCTCTCGATTCATCGTCCGAAGGAAGAGTTGCGGGCGTCCTTGGAAACCATGCGCCCTGCCGGGCTGATCACGGAATGGTTGCCGGACATTACTGAGTTTCTGATCGGATTGGGCTATCCTACCGTGGTGGCCGATTCGGACGAAGAGGTCCCGGGCGGAGCTGCCATCGACATTGATGATTGGGAAGTGGGCCGGGAAGCCGCACGTTATTTCTTGCGGGGAGGTCATCGCAATTTTGCCTTTCTCGGCAACTCTCTTCCCTATTCTGGGCAGCGCTACGCCGGATTTTCAGAAGAGCTGCAGCAGGCGGGGATCGACCCGCCGACTTCATACGTCGAGGAGGAGCCGAGTGGGAAGCAGTATCTTGAAGACTTGCGGGAGCCGCAGGCAGATTTCTTTCACTGGCTCGAAGAGCTGCCAAAGCCGGTGGCGGTTTTTGCGGCGCATGATCCCCTCGGACGTTTTCTCTGTGAGGCCTGCAGGGTGCGGAAAATCAGGGTGCCCGATGAGGTTTCGGTTCTGGGAGCGAATGATGACCCGCTGGTGGGTGCCTTGAGTTTTCCCTCCCTCTCGAGTGTGCAGATCCCTTGGGAGCGAATCGGGATCGCGGTGGGGGAGGCCATGAACAATTTATTGGCGAAGGGAGGACAGGGATCGAAACCTCTGTTGCTCTCGCCGGGCGGGGTGGAGGTGCGGCAGTCCAGCGATACTTTTCACGTAGAGGATCCGGTGCTCCGACGGGCTTTGGGCTGGTTGCAGCAGCATCACCGAGAGTCTGTGGGGATTGAGGACCTGTGCCGCGGACTGCGGGTATCAAGGAGGTCACTCGAAAGAAAATTCAACGAGTATCTACGCAAGACTCCGTATCAGGCCCTTTCGGAATTGCGGGTCGAGACGGCACGTCGACTTCTCGTGGAAACCAATGAGCCCATGCCGCTGGTGGCTGAGCTTTCAGGATTCGGTGATGCGGAACGTTTGTCAGTGGTCTTCCGCCGGGTAACCGGGAAAAGACCGTCGGACTTCCGCAAGCGGTTTTAGTGACGCCTTACACCCCCGCTCTCCGGGCTACTTGTCGTAGCGTCGGCTGCGGCGGAGGATCGAAATGACAAGATAAAATCCGAGGCAGCCGGAAGCCATGAAGCCAAGCATGCCGATGGCGGGATAGCCCCAGAGGAAGGGGCGGACGCCGGTGGTAATAATGAGTGAGGAGCCAATGATGAGGGCGGCCGTGACGACGCCGACAGTCAGGCGGTTCATCGAGTTCCGGAAAGTTTCTTGAAGGCCCTCGGTCCCTGTGTGGTTAAGATTGATCTGAACATCTTCCTCCTCGAAGCGGCGGATGAGTCGTTGGAAGTCACTGGGGATTTCCTGGAGGCTTTTCATGGCCCGCAGGAGCGGCCAGAAGTTCTGTCTAATGAGCGTTTTTGGATTCCAGCGCTCGCGATTGAGTTTGACCAAGTAGGGTCGGGCGCAGGCTTGGAGGTCGAATTCGGGGTCCAAGCCCTTGGCGGTTTCCTCGACGCAGAGAATGGCCTTGGCCAGCAAAGCATAGTCGGAAGGGACATCGATACCGTTGATGCCAAAGGTGTGGATGAGCTCGAGCCCCATTGTCCCGATCTCCGTTCCTGCTGGGCCCACCTTGGTATTGCGGTTTAGCAGCAGTGTGACCGCTTGTTCGATCTTGCGGCGGCTGACGGGGCGATTGCTGGTGGAGATTCGTTCCGCGACATCGACGACCTTGTCCGGGTTGCGGGAGGTAATGCCCGCAAACAAGTCTGCGAGGTTGAAGCGCATGTTCCGCGTGATCTGCCCGACTTGACCCCAGTCGAGTAGGCAAATGCGGTTGTCGGGGGTGACGAGCATGTTTCCGCTATGCGGGTCAGAGTGGAAGAAGCCGGCGACAACAATCTGGTGGAAGACGCTCTCTCCGCCGACGATTGCCAAATCCCGGGCGATCTCGGTTCCGGACGGGACTTCATCGGGGGGAATACCCTCGACCCATTCCGTGATGAGCAGTCGTTTCGTGGTGAACTCGCTGTGAACCTCGGGCGCGAAGACTCGCTCCGGGTTCTCATTCATCATCTGGAAAGTTTCGGAATTTCGTGCCTCGTTGCGGAAATCGAGTTCCTCTTTGACGCGTTCGTAAGCCTGCTCAACCAGAGATGGGAGATTATAGGGGCGAAGTCCTTCGAAGCGCTGGTGAATCTGGCGGGCGAACCAGCCGATGATTTCAAAATCGGAATTGATCGTTTTGGCCGCATCGGCCCGTTGCACTTTAACGCAGACGATTTCTCCGGTGCTGCGCAGCTTCGCTCGATACACTTGCCCGAGGGAACCTGAGGCAACCGGTGTTTCGGGAAAATTGACAAATACCTCCTCGATCGGGCGGTCCAGTTCCTTGGCAAGGATCGGTTGGATCCTTTTGAAGGTCTGAGGCTCGACTTGGCTCCGGAGCTTTTTCAACTCGATCAGGAGCGGCTGCGGCAGTTTGTCCGGGCGGGTGCCGACAATCTGCCCAAATTTCACAAACGTGGGGCCTAATTCTTCGAGAGCATTGCGGATGCGCTCGAAGGTCGAGAGGTGGGCAACCTTGTCGCGAACCAAGTTCTTGAGTAAGAACTGCGGCGTATCGAGTTGGAGCAGAAGGTCTTCAAATCCCCAGCGAACGAGGATGGCGATGATTTCCGGAGCCCGGACTGCGTTTGAGAGGAAGTGGAATGGCTTCACGTTAGAATAGGGCGGCCCAGCAGTGGTCTTGCTCGATCTCCAAAGACAGAAGCCGTTTTACCCGTGTGGCTCGTAGGGGCCCAGAGGTGGCGAATCAGGATTCGCCGTCGTTCGGGAATTCCCGATGCCAGCGGCCTTCCAGGTCACGAACTCTCTTTTCGAGAGACTCTATTTGGTCCTGAGTGACTACTTGGGCGCGGTTGAGCATGTCAGTGAAGAGACGAGTGGCTTCGTTGCGGGCCTGCTCTGTCTCTTTTTCCCCGGCTTCGATGATCTTGCTGGAGAGATCCTTTGCCTCGTCGGCGGTCATCTTCCCCTTGTCGACCATCTCTTGGAGATTCTTTTCGACTTTGTCTTTAGTGATAACAGCAGCGCCTACGCCTGCGAACATAGCTTTTTTAACGAGATCGAACATACCCAACATTCTAGGAAGTTCAGGTTGTAGGACAATGGAAAACTCTTGTGACCTCAGGATGAGGAGTCTGCCCGTTTTCCCCGCTCTGGCGATTACCAGAAGAGCAGGTTCACCACGGCAAGGGCGAGAAGGATACGATACCAGGCGAAGATCCGAAGTCCGTGCCGCGTCAGGTAGCTCACAAGCCATTTGACGGAGAGGGCGGCGAAGACGAAGGCGATCAGGATTCCCACCAGAACCGGCCCGATGTCGAGCGTTTCATACATCCAGCGGCCTTGGGTGACGGCCTTGTATCCGGCTGCGGCGGATAGGGTGATCAGCCCGAGGAGGAAGCTGAACTCGGCCGAACGCTTGGGGGAAAAACCGGCGAGATAGCCACCGATGATGGTCATCATGGAGCGGCTGGTCCCCGGCCACATCGCCACACACTGCAGAAGGCCGATGAGAAAGGCTTTGGAGACCGGGAGTTCATGGAGGTCCGGTCCTTCATCCTCGGTGTCGACCGTCCGTCTGTCCCGCCATTTTTCGACAATGAGAATCAGCAGGGCGCCGAGAATGAGGGCGTTGATGACCGGAACCGGTCCGAAAAGGTGCTGGTCGATCCATCCTTCAAAGAGGAGTCCGAGGACGGCTGCCGGGACGAAGGCCGCAATGAGATTACGCAGGAGGAGGAGGCCATTTCGGCTTCGACCGAGCATCCCGTAGAAAATGTCGAGGACCCGGCGGCGGTAGATGAGGAGGACGGCAAGGATCGCACCGCCCTGAATGATGATGGCGTAGGCATTGGCGGCATCCCGGAGGGTGCGGCCTTCGGCTGCGGATGAAGAGGAGCTGCCTTCGATGGGGCGATCGCTGTCCAGGCCGAGGAATCGGTTGGCGAGGATGAGGTGCCCCGTGCTCGATACGGGGAGGTATTCGGTCATTCCTTCGACGATGCCGAGGACGATGGCGTCCGTATAGGTCAGAGACGCCGGGCGTTCATCAACAACCTCGGGCAACTCCACCGTTTCCGGCGAGGCCGAAAAAACGCAAACGGGCGAGAGGAGAAGAACGGCCATCCACAGATGCTTCAGCCATGCACTGGGCAGTGGCTTCTGGGATGATGTTTCTCTCACGACAGTTGAGTCTGATCAGGCGTTAGAGCCAGTAGTCGAAATCTTCCTCATGTCTTTGCTTGCGGAAGATTCGGAAGATGTGAGCCGGGCAGACGTGAGGATTGAGTTTGATGAAATTTCGCGGTCCGTTCCAGAGATAGTTCGCGCGTGGCATATCGCCGTCTGGCTCGGGGAGGAGGTCCTGAACGAGGAAGGGATGGGTCGAGTCGACGCCGTACTCCTCGAGAGGGAGAACGATCCAGCCGCTTTGCTCGTTGTAGGGGTCGAGGTTGACGACAGTGAGGATGATATCGAGCCCGCTCGGGTCGTGCTTGATGAAGGCGATGAGCTGGGGGTTGTCCGTCTCGACAAAGCGAATGTTGAAGGTTCGCTGGAGGGCGGCGTGATCGCGGCGAATGTGATTGATGCGGCGGATGATCGGCCGGAGATTCCCGGGAGCGGAAAGATCCCACTGCTTGATCTCGTATTTCTCGGAGAAATTGTATTCCTCTTTGCCGGGGAAAGCCTCGTGAACGCACTGCTCAAAAGCGGGACCATACATCCCGTAGTTCGACGAGAGGGTTGCGGCGAGGATGAGTCGCTGCACAAAGGCGGGACGCCCGCCGTACTGGAGGACTTCCGGGAGAATGTCGGGTGTGTTGGGCCAGAAGTTGGGCCAGAAGGTCCGCTGCCGTTCGGGGGCGCAAAGTTCCTTCATGTAGCCTTCCAGTTCCTCTTTGGTATTGCGCCAAGTGAAGTAGGTGTAGCCGTGGGTGAAGCCCGATTTGCCTAGCCGGTATTTTAACTTCGGACGTGTGAAAGCTTCGGCGAGGAAGAGGACGTCGGGATACTGGGTCTTGATTTCGCGAATCGCCCACCGCCAAAACTCAAAGGGCTTGGTATGCGGATTATCGATACGGAAAACGCGGACGCCGCACTCGATCCAGTGGACGAGAACGGATTTGAGTTCGTCCCAGAGCTCGCGCCAGGTTTCGCATTCGAAGTCGAAGGGGATGATGTCCTCGTATTTCTTCGGAGGGTTTTCCGCAAACTGGACGGTGCCGTCTGGCCGCCACTTAAACCATTCGGGGTGCTCGTTGACGTAAGGGTGGTCGGGAGAGCATTGAAAGGCGATGTCCATGGCCACTTCCATGCCGAGTTCGCCCGCCTTCCAGATGAAGTCGCGGAAACTCTTGAGGCTGCCGAGAGCCGGATGAATATCCTTGTGGCCGCCTTTTTTCGAGCCGATGGCCCATGGGCTTCCGACGTCGGTGGGGGTGGCTTCGAGACTGTTGTTTTTGCCTTTGCGGTGAGTGTGGCCGATGGGATGGATCGGCGGGAGGTAGACCACGTTGAAGCCGAGCGAGGCCACGTTCTCCAGCATCGGTTGGGCTTCGTCGAAAGTGCCATGCTGCCCGGGAGTCTTGGCCCAGGAGCGCGGAAAGAATTCGTACCAAGAGCTGAAGGCGGCGCGCTTCCGCTCGACCCAGATTTCCCGGGAGGGCAGAACCGTCTCGTGCCTCCGGTCCGGGAAGTCCCGGGCGAGGTCGGTGAGTTCGTCTCCGAGAAGCAGGTGGATCTTCTCCCCCATCGGCACGCCCGGCTCGCGGAGGAGGGAGGCCATTTGGCGAAGGGCGTCGCGGCTGCTCGAGTTCGCCCGATTCTGCAGGTCTTCAATCAGATCGATTCCGATCTCGATCTCGACGTTCAGAGGTTGCGCCGAGTCGACTTTCTTGCGGAAACCATTCTGCCAGCTGAAGAAGGGATCGACCCAGGCGGCGACGGAAAATTCATGGATGCCGATGACCTCGGGAAAGATGCGGGTGCTCCACTCGTCATTGGGCTGCTGTTCCAAAGGTATCTCGGCCCAGGTCTCCGTGTTGATCAGGCGATAGCGGAAGACGGCGCGGATTGTGTCGTGGCCGTCGGTAAAAATGTGGGCCGAGACTTCGACCGGTTCTCCTATGATCGTTTTTACGGGGAAGAGCCCGTGATCGCAGGAGGGCTCGACGTTCTCGATGATGACCCGGTTGGCACCGGAGGCGAGGGGATCAGTAGGTGTCATGAATGTTTCCGAAGGGAATCGTAGAGCTTTGCGGTTTCCTCGGCAATGGATTTCCAACTGAAAGTGGACTCGGCTCGTTTCCGTCCTGCCGTCCCGTAGGATTTCCGTAGACTCGGGCTCGCCATGATCCGGTTGATCGGTCGCGCGAGGTCGCGCGAGAAAGTGTCAGGGTCACGGGGGGCGAAGGGAGCTTCCTCTTCTTGAGCGAGCGGAACAAGGTGTCCGGTTTCGCCATGGACGACCACCTCCGGAATCCCTCCCACCGAGGCCGCGACAACCGGGGTTTCGCAGGCCATCGCTTCGAGGTTAATGATGCCGAAGGGTTCGTAAATCGAAGGGCAGCAGAAGAGGGCGGCGTGAGAGTAGACTTGGATCATCTGGTCCCGGGGGAGCATCTTCTCGATCCAGACCAAGTGCTCGCGTTCAGTGGCGGCACGGCCGAAGGCTTCCTTCATCTCGGCAGCGATTTCCGGTGTGTCCGGCGCACCCGCACAGAGGACCACCTGAATCTCGGGATCCAAATATTTCAGGGCGTTGACGAGGTGGATGATCCCCTTTTGCCGGGTGATTCGGCCGACAAAGAGCACGTAGGGGCGGTTCGGGTCGATGCCGTTGGCGGTGAGGGCGTCGCTCTCCGAGACTTTATGATATTCCTCCGTGTCGATGCCGTTGTAGATGACCTTGATTTTGCCGGTGTCGACCCGGAAGTTGCGGAGAACATCGTCGCGGGTGCCTTTGGAGACGGCGATGATCGAATCGGCCATCTCGATCGCGGTGCGTTCCACCCAGAGGGAGAAATCATAACCGCCTCCGAGCTGCTCTCGTTTCCAAGGGCGGAGAGGCTCCAGGGAGTGGATCGTAACTACGAGCGGGATACCGTAGTTCAGTTTCGCGAAAATCCCGCCGAGGTGAGTATACCACGTGTGGCAGTGGACAACGTCAGCATCAATGCCTGCCTGGTTGAAACCGAGGCAGCGCTGCGATGAATCGAGAATCGATTTGAGGTTTGGAGGGAACTTCATGTCCCCGCTGATCCCCGGAAAGCCCTGCACCTGAAGATTGCCCGAATCGATGTTTTGATCACCAAAGCAGCGCACGTCGACCTCGATGTGCGAGGCGAGGTGACGACTCAGGTAATCGACGTGAACGCCAGCTCCTCCATAAACGTTCGGGGGATATTCGTTTGTGAGGAGGAGGGTTTTCATTGTCGGGGCTAGCGTATTCTATTGCTCGGAATAAACGCCCAGCTTGCGGAATCGGTCGTAACGATGCTGGAGCAGATTTTCGGTTTTCATCTTTCCGAACTTGTTCAAATGGCGCCCGATGGCCGTGCGCAGGCTCTCGGAGGTCTCCTTCGGGTCGGATTGAGCTCCGCCGAAGGGTTCCGGGATGACTTCATCGACGACTCCGTGTTCGAGGAGCGATTTTCCACTGAGACCGAGGGCCTCGGCGGCTTCCGGGGCAAATTTGCGATCCTTCCAGAGGATGGCGGCGCAGCCCTCTGGAGAGATGACGGAATAGTAGGCGTTCTCAAGGATGAGGACGGAGTCCGCCAAGGCGACACCCAAGGCGCCACCGGAACCTCCTTCACCGATGACGATCGCGATGATCGGCACCTTGAAGAGGCTCATTTCCCGGATGTTTACTGCGATCGCTTCTGCGACGTGGCGCTCCTCGGCACCGATCCCGGGGAAAGCCCCCGGAGTGTCGATGAGGGAGATGATCGGCATGTCGAACTTTTCCGCCATCCGCATGAGACGCAAGGCCTTGCGGTAACCTTCCGGATGCGGACACCCGAAATTGCGGCGTAGGTTGCCTTTTGTGTCGCGCCCCTTCTGCTGGCCGATGACCATGACGGGACGACCGTTGAAGAAGGCTGGACCACCGACAAAGGCCGGATCGTCTTTGAAAAGGCGATCGCCGTGGATTTCCTCGAATCCGGTGAAGATGTTGGCGATGTGGTCGAGGGAGGTCGGACGCTTGGGGTGGCGGGCCAGTTGCACCCGCTGCCAAACGGTCAGACCAGAGTAGACCTCACGTTTGGTCTTCTCGATCTTTCCTTCGATCGCCTGAATTTCTTCAGACACATCCATGTTGCTCTGCTCGGAGGTTTCCTGCAGGCGCCGTAGCTGGCCTTCGAGTTCGCGGAGGGGTTTCTCGAATTCCAGAGTAAACTCGGACTTTTCCATAAAAAGAGCTAAAGGGTCGGTTTTCGTGGTGTCAATGGGGATGGCGTCGCTTCCTCGCCCCCATTTCGGTCAAATGTCAAAGGTGTGAATCGCAAATCCGGAACGGAGTTTCGGCTCAAACCATGTGCTCTTTGGCGGCATGACCGCATCGGCGTCCGCAATATCCATTAGTTGTTCGACAAGAACTGGATAGAGGCTGAAGGCAATGCCAGCCTTGCCGTCGTCGACCCGTTGCTCGAGGAAACCAGTGCCCCGGATTCCGCCAACGAACTCGATACGCTCGTCGGTGCGGGGATCGCCGATTCCGAAAATGGGATCGAGGATGCGGTCTTGAAGCAGGCTAACGTCGAGAGAAGAGACGGGGTCCGCGCCCTCCTCGGGCTCAAGACGGATGCCGTACCATTTTCCGCCAAGATAAAAACGAATCTCACGCGGTTCGGTGGGCTCGGCGTCGGCGTCGGCACGGACCTCGGCCACGGCTCCAATCTTGTCGAGGATTTCCTCGTCGGAGAGGCCATTCTTGTCGAGGACTAGGCGATTGTAGGCGAGGATCTTCAGCTCTTGAGCTGGAAACAATACGGAGAGAAACCAGTTGTAGTCTTCTTCGCCAGTATGGTTCGGATTCGCCTCGCGGGATTCGCGGCCGACTCGTGCGGCACTAGCGGCGCGGTGGTGCCCGTCGGCAATGTAGAAAGCGCCCACATTCTTGAAGGCTTCGACAAATTCGCTACCGCCCGGAACCCGCCAGACCGTGTGCTGAATGCCATCCGGTGCCGTTAGGTCGTAGAGGGGAGTTTCGCGGCAATGTGCATCGACGAGGGAGTGAATCCGAGCGTCGTCGCGGAAGGTAAGGAAAACCGGCCCGGCATTGGCACCCATTTCCTTGGTGAGACGAGTGCGGTCATTTTCCTTGGCGACCCGAGTCCTCTCGTGACGCTTGATCTTTCCCGCATCGTAATCGTCGACATGGCTCACCGCCACGACTCCAGTCTGACTGTGCTCGCCCATCTTCTGACGATAGAGAAAGAGGCAAGGCTCACTCTCGCGAACCAACGCTCCGCTCTCCTGGAGTTTCTTAAAGTTCTCAACCGCTTTTGCGTAGACCTCATCCGCGTAGGGGTTCTGCCCCTCCGGAAAATCAATCTCGGCGCGGACCACATGCAGCATGCTCTCCGGCTTCCCCTCGGCGAGTTCGCGAGCCTCCTCAGTGGAGACCACATCGTATGGAAGGGAAACGACGTTGGCTACGGCTTCAGTGGAGGGACGGAGCCCCTGAAAGGATCGGATACGCATAGGGGGTCGCTTCTAGCCAATGATACACCTTTCAGACGAGGCTTAATTTTCCTTTTTCGAAGATGGGATCCAGAACTCCATGAAAGAAAGGGACTTCCGTAATATAATTAACCAGGTTAAAAAAACCTTTACATTGTCAATGATCCCGGTCTTCTTGAGCTGAAGTGGAGGGGTGGGTGAAGGTCTGCGGTTCGGTGAACTGGGGAGAAAGCAGGTTGCGATGGACTGGCCGATGATCCGCGATGGCTGAAGGCGACTCGATTCCTACTGGGCGGCGGCATGCTTTCCCAAGCACCCTCACGGAGCCCTTTAATGACTGGTGAGGCGAGCCCAGGCTCTGCCGTAGATTTCGTGGAAGAGGCGTTGCCAGTTGAGCCAGGCGTTGGCGCTGGGGAGGAAGTCGAGTAGGTCGGTGGAGGACTCGTCGGCGAGGAAATCGGTGGGGGCGGGGATGGGGTTGAATCCCGTTTTGGTAAAGAGGACGGCGGCCCGGGGGACGTGGAGGGCTGAGGAGACTAGGAGGATTTTTCCGGGTTCGATTTCTTGGGCGGTGCGCTGGGCCTCTTCCCAAGTGGAGGTCGGGGAGTCGAAGGCGAGGATGCGGTCGGGGCGGATTCCGAGTTCTCGGGCTAGGGCCGCCATGGCGGCGGAGGAGGCGGGGCGTTGGCCGATGGTTCCTCCGGTGAAAATCAGGGGGATGTCGGGGTAGTGTTTGGCGAGGCGGATTCCTTCCATGGCCCGTGAGAGGCTCGATGAACTGAGCTGGCTGGAGGGCGGGGACGGGGAGTCCCAGGCGTTGACGCCACTACCGAGAACGACGATGGCGGTTACATCCTCCGGGGGATTATTGTCCGGCTCACTCTCTATCCACCGAATGAAGGGTTGCTGGAACGCGGGAATGGAGAGAAATAGAAGACCGAGGAGGCCGATGCCCAAGAGGACTGTGCCGGTTTTGAGAAAACGGCCGCTGACCACGAGTAGAAATCCCGCGCAGGCGATGAGGAGGCAAAAGGTCGGGGGATATAGAAGAGCCGATATCAGTTTGCGGAGAAGGAAGGTGGTCATCGGGAGAGTTGATTGCCGCGTTTACCGATGGTCCCAGGGGAATCGATAAATCTCCTTCTTCTTGTTCCAGACCTCGTAGGGTTCGAACAGCTTTCCGGGATTGAGGATGCCGTTGGGGTCAAAGGCGTCCTTAATCTTGCGCATGATCGCGATCTCGGCCTCACCGAGCTGGAGGCTGAGGAAAGGGCTTTTGGCCAGGCCGACCCCGTGCTCGCCGCTGATGGCTCCATCCAGATCGACGACGCTTTGCATGACTTCGCCGAGGGCTTCGCGGGCGCGCTTCGACTCCGCAGGGTCATCGCGGTGGTGCATGATGTTGACGTGGAGGTTTCCGTCGCCGGCGTGGCCGAAGACGGCGATCGCAACCTGATGCTGGGACCGAATCCGTTCAACCTCGTCGATGAGTTCAGCTTGTCGGTGGATCGGAACGACGACATCCTCGTTTAACTTGCTGTCCCCCAGTTCGAACATGGCGCTGGAGCAGGCGCGGCGAATGTTCCAGAGTTCCTCCGCCTCTTCCGGGCTGGGAGCGGGGCGGAAGGCTTCTGCTTCCTGTTTGGCCCATTCGAGGAGTTCTTGTTGGGCGGTGGTGACCTCAGCTTCCGATCCATCGAGTTGGATGAGGAGGAGGCTGCGGCCGGGCATTCCGTCAAAAATGGGTTGGTTAAAGGCGGCCTCGGCACCACGGACACTGGGGCGGTCCAGGAATTCGAGGACAGCGGGGCCGATCCGTCTTCCGATGATGGATTCGACGGCCTTTAGCGCTTCTCGTTCGCTCGGAAAGGCGGCGAGGAGGCTCCAAGTTGTTTGGGGCACTGGGATCAGCTTGAGGGTTGCCGCCGTGACAATTCCCAGAGTGCCTTCGCTGCCAATCCACAGGTCCCGGACATTGTAGCCTGTGGCAAATTTTTTGGTGTCGCAGCTCCAAGAGACCGATTCTCCGGTCGGGAGGTATCCTTTCAGGGCGACGACATAGTCACGGGTGACGCCGTATTTCAGGCAGCGCATTCCACCGGCGTTGCAGGCGATGTTGCCGCCGATGGTGCAGTAGCGGACGGAGGACGGGTCGGGCGGGTAGAAGAGGCCTTCCTGCTTGGCGGCCTGCTGAAGATCGTTCACGACGACGCCGGGTCCGACGTGGGCAAACTGGTTCAGCGGATCGATTTCCAGGTCGTTGAGGCCGTCGAGCCGCAGCACCCACCCCCCTTTCGCGGGACTGGCGGAGCCGGTTAGAGATGTGCCGGCACCGCGCGTCGTAACCGGCACCCTATATTGATTCGCGAGGCGGAGAACCTCACCGATCTGCTCGGGTTGGTCGACTTGGATGTCTGCCTCATGGGCAAACGCCAAGCGCATGCCATCGAAGGAATTTCGGTAAAGGCTCTCTTCGTCGGTGCGAACGCGTTCTCCTAGAGTCTCTTTGAGAGACTGCAGCGCTACTGAATCAGGCATGGTGCAAGAAAGTCAGGTTCTGGTGAGATGACCACTCCCAATTCGGATTTTCCAACACGGCCTCTCTTCGATAGAAAGGCGCGCGGGTCAGCTGATCCGATCAGAAAGGAACGGCCAGAGCCACGAGGAGCGACTGCTCCCGCTTGATCCCGCCAGCACCCACTGTCGAATCGTAGGAGTTGCGGTAAATGATCTTAGGCTCGGCAAATGAGGTCAGGCGGACGGAGGCGGAAACTTCGAAGAGGAGGCTGTATGAGCCGGTGTCCGAGGGATCGACGGAATAGTCGATCTTCTCGTCGAAGCGCATGGATTGGTTGAACTGGTAGAAGGAGCTTTGCAGGAAAGTTACGAGAGGATCCCACTCACCGGAAGTGTTAGGAGTCTTCTGATATCGAGCGCCCGGCCCGACCGCGAAGTCGAGGGAGAGTTTCTCTTGGTCCAGCGCGCGCCATCCGAGGAGGGCGTTGATGTCGTTCTGCGGTTCGAGTTTCTTAACACGGTCGACGAGATACTTCTCGGAAGCGCGGAAGAAGAATGGGTCCTGGATGTCGTATTCGTAAGCAGCATTGAGGCCGTGCTTGTCGGTTGGCTTGGTGACATTTCCATCGGCATCCTTTTTGCGAGTGTAGGCGTAGAAAACGTCGCCCGTGACGGAGTGCTTGCCGTTCACGTATTTACCCTTCAGCCCGAGTTGGATCCCGCTCTGAATGTCAGAGGATTCGGAATAGTTGTAGCCGAGGACGAATTCTCCGGTGAATCCTTTCGGGAAAATGGCGCTGGTAAAGGCTTCCCAGTAGCGTTCGGAAACGCTCATTCCCGGTTCGATGTCGGCACCTGGAACTTCCTCGGCCTCTTCCGTCTTCTCGACGGTCTCCTTGGTTTCCTCTTCGGCATCCTTCTGAACTTTCTGCACCTGTTCCTTGGGAAGGGTGACCTTACCGAGGATCGGAGAATCAAGAACTACCTCGGTAGCGCTCTCTTCGAGAACTTTGCCGGAGATGGAATCTCCATTTTTCAGAGTGACGACGTCTCCTTGCAGTTGAGTGATTGCCAACAGCGAGAAACAAGACGTAAGGAGAGCGAGAACCGATACTTTCATTCTAGAACTATGGTTTTTGTAATCGGAGCGGGTTTGCAACCCTTTAAGTCCCAGTGCGCCTGAAAATCATCATGGGAGTCCGGTAGAATTTGAAATTTACGAAAACCCACTTGGTTTTGGGAGAAACCGCAGCTAGCTTCCGCCCATGCCTTGGTATTTCTATGCAGCGCTGAAGCAGATTTTTCCTTCGGGAAGGGTCTTGTCGTTCTTCGCGCTCATTTCTGTGACCGGTGTGGCTTTGGGGGTCATGGTCCTTCTCGTGGTGCAAAGCGTCATGAACGGATTTGTTCATGATATCCGGACCAGCCTCGCCAAGACCAATGGGGACGTTCAGATCGTGAGCAGTCATCCAATTATGGATTGGGAAAGCTGGGTAGAGGATCTGGAGGAACGTCCTGAGGTCGCGGCGGCGGCCCCACTGGCTTACGGGGTGGTGATGCTTCAGTCGGTAAATCGGCCTCTTTTCCCTTATGTTTGGGGCCTCGACTTGGAGAAGGGACCGGATGTGTTGCCCTTCGAGGAGTTCCTGTATTCGGGAACCTTGGATGATTTGGATGACCGGTCGATATTTGTCAGCTCGGGAGTTTCGCGTGAGCTAGGGCTCGGGGTGGGGTCTGAGGTATCGGTCTACACGCCTCTGATGCTGGACAGGATGAAGGTGGATGAGGTCATTCGACCGATCAACTTGCGGGTAGCGGGGATTTTTGAGACTGGCTGGAATGAGGTCGATTCGCGGACGGTCGTCGTGACTTTGCGGACAATGCAGGAGCTTTACGGTCTCGAAGACAGTGTTCATGGGATCATCCTGAAGCTTGATCCTTCGGCCGATCCGACGACCTTTGCCGCAACCCTGAATGACCAGTTGAGCGACAGTTTTCGGGCAAAGACCTGGATGGAGATGAACAGCAACTTCCTTTTCGTTCTTCGGCTGGAGAAGACGATGATGTTTTTCATTATGATTTTCATCGTTCTCGTCGCCTCCTTCTCGATCGCGATCTCCTTGATGATGGCGGTAATCCGGAAAACCCGGGAGATCGGATTGCTCTCGGCGATGGGGGCTTCGCGTTTTGGAATTGGGGCCTGTTTTTGCCTTCAGGGATTTTTGATTGGCACGGTTGGAACGATTATCGGGATCGGACTGGCGCTTTTGGCCCTTCATTTTCGCAACAACATTTTCCACCTCTTTGCCCAGATCACGGGCCGGGGGCAGGCCTTGGTCGATGCCTATGGGTTCTCCTATCTGCCCTCGCACTACATTCTTTCGGATTTTATCATCGTGACCGCGTTCTCGATTCTGGTCTCCACCCTTGCCGGACTGATTCCGGCCTGGCGGGCGGCCAAACTTCAACCGGCGGAGGCTTTGCGCAGTGAGTGAGGAAGCCATGGATTCGGTGCTCAGTGCCCGCGCGGTTCGCAAGTCTTTCCTGATTCCAGGGGGGCAACTGGAAGTGTTGCGGGGTCTGGATTTCTCCATCCGCAAAGGAGCTTCGGCCAGTATTCGCGGCGAATCGGGGTCGGGTAAATCGACCTTGTTGCATTTGTTCGCGGGATTGGAGGGGATTGACTCCGGAGAAATTTCTTGGGGAAACGACGCGATTAGCGGGTGGAATGCCCGGCGATTGGCCGCCGAGAGAGCGGTCCGGCTCGGGCTGGTGTTCCAATCCTACCATCTGGTCGGAGAGATGACCGCTTTGGAGAATGTTCTTTTTGCGGCTCGGATCGCGGGAAGGGTAGACGCGCAGGTGAAAGACCGTGCCCGCTTTTTACTCGACCGAGTCGGGCTCGGGAATCGGGAGCGTCAGTTGCCCGGGAAGATGTCGGGAGGAGAGCGCCAGCGTGTGGCAGTCGCGCGGGCCATTCTCAATAATCCTCCCATTCTCCTCGCCGATGAACCCACCGGGAATCTGGATGAGAAAACCGGAGAGGCGACGATGCAGATGTTGTTACAATTGGTTGAAGAGCAAGGGGTTTCGCTTGTTCTGGTGACGCATAGCCCCCATTTCGCCAAAGCCTGTGACGAGCACTGGCTCTTACACGACGGCGTATTGACGAAAAGTTGAGTTTCGTTCGCAATTCGCAGTTCAGGTCTATTCCGGAGCTAGATTTTTCTTGTGGCAAACATTGATGCTGGTCGATCATATCGTAGATATGCCCGATTTTGAAGATGCCCGTCCTCACCGGCCGGAGAATGTTACCGAGACTTACAGCCCCAGTCGCAGTAAAAGACGGAGTCCTGGTCCTGACCGAAAAAAGAGCAGTTCCGACCGTCCTCGTTCGAGCCGATCGCCTCGTCCCTCGCGGAGATCCTCGGTATCTCTTCCGAAAGAGGAAACGTTTCTGGGAATGATCGGAGGATTTTTTCGGGCTCTTTTCGGCGGAGGTTCGCCGAAGAGTGAACGTCCAGGTCGTCCGCAAGGACGCTCCAGTTCCCAGAGAGGGTCCCGTTCCTCCTCTGGCTCTGGAAGCCGCAGCTCCTCACAAGGAAGGGGTAATGGATCACGAAGTCGCGGAGGACGTCGATCTGGTTCGCGCTCGGAAAGCTCGCGATCGGAGGGTTCCCGCGCGGAAGGATCCAGGTCGCAGGGTTCTCGCTCGCAGGGAAGTCGCTCGAGAGGGGGCGAGGGTGAAAATTCCTCTTCGTCGGATTCGCAACGCTCTTCGGGCCAAAAACGTCGCCGCTCCCGGAGCCGCCGCCGCAGTGGGGATCGTCAAAACAGTGGGGATCGTCAGAAAAGTGAGGGGCGTGATTCTTCGCCTTCGAGTCCTTCTCCGTCAGCGAATGCCCAAAAATCTTCGAAAACGTTCCGGACGGGAGAATTGCACCCGGCAGTCGAGGAACGAAAGATATCTGAGGCTGATTCGAGTAGTGTAGCAGAGCGCTACTCCCGCCCTTCTGCTAAGCCCGTTCCTCCAGCAAAGCCTGCAAACGAAGAACTGACTCGAAAGGATGCGGCCGAGAAATCGGGCGATTCCGGTTCTGATTCTCGGGAAAAACGGCCCCGCTCGGATTCGTCCAGAAGATCCTCCTCGGGGAGCCGGGGATCAGGGTCCTCCTCCCGGTCCAGGAGGCAGGGGTCCGGTTCGAAGCCAGCACGTGCTCCTAGTCCGATGATCGACGTCGTTTCCGATCGGAGCTTGAACGATTCCGTGGAGGTTCCGGGGCGCTATGCCCGCCGTTCGCTGAGGGATTCCCGTTCGGCCCGCAAGCGCCGAACTCCGGGTGAGTTTGAGAAAAAAGACTCTAGGGAGTCCTGATCTTCCGGTTTATTTTTCAGTATGGATGTTATTCGGATTAAGGGCGGACGCCCGCTGAAGGGTCGTATCACGGCGGGAGGCGCGAAGAACTCGGTGCTCCCGATATTTGCGGCCTGCCTGCTCACGGAAGAAGAATGCATCATTCGCAATGTCCCGGATCTGAGCGATGTCCGCTACATGGGGCGTATCCTCGAGCATGTGGGGGCATCGGTCGTTGAGGAAGGAGATGGGGTATGGCGGATCCGAGCTCAAGAAGTTCGCTCCGAGGCTCCCTACGAGTTGGTGCGGAAGATGAGGGCGTCCATTTGCCTTCTCGGCTCCTTGGTTGGGCGTCTGGGAGAAGCGAAGGTTTCCATGCCCGGAGGCTGCGTCATCGGGCCTCGACCGATTGATCTGCATTTAAAAGGGCTGCGAAAACTTTCGTGCAAAGTCGATGTCGAGGCCGGCTACCTGCAGGTAGACGGATCGAATCGCCGGGGTGGAGGGGTTTTCCTCGGGGGGCGTTACGGCAGCACTGTGACGGGTACGGCGAATCTTCTCATGGCAGCAGTGACCACTCCGGGAACGACTCGAATCGAGTGTGCCGCCTGCGAGCCAGAAATCGTCGACCTCTGCGCAGTTCTCGGAAAAATGGGGGCGCAGATTGAAGGCGTCGGGAGCCCGACTCTGATCGTGCACGGGATCGATGCTCTCCGCGGCGTCGACCACACCGTGATTGATGACCGTATCGAGACCGGAACCTATCTCATCGCGGCCGCGCTCACGGGCTCCGATTTGGAAGTGAAAGGAGCCCCTCCCTCGATGTTGGGAGCCCTGCACGACAAGATGGAGGAGGCCGGTGTCGATTTGATTTACAGAGAGGGGCTTTGGACTGTCCATGCCTCGGGACCACGCATTCCAGTAGACCTGATTACGCTGCCGCATCCCGGCTTCCCGACCGACCTCCAAGCGCAGATGTGCACCCTGATGGCGGTGACCCCGGGCATCAGTGTGCTCACGGAACGGATTTACCCGAACCGCTTCATGCACGTGTCCGAACTCCAGCGAATGGGTGCGGATTTGGCCATCGAAGGGGCCTCCTGCATCGTAAAAGGGGTGAAGAAACTCTCCGGTGCGCCCGTCATGGCTTCGGATCTGCGGGCGAGTGCTGCATTGGTCCTCGCGGGCCTGGTCGCCGATGGGGACACTTGGATTCAGCGGGTTTACCACTTGGACCGAGGGTACCAGCGCATGGACGAGAAGCTTCGGGATGTTGGTGCTTCGGTCGAACGTCTACCTGCGGCAGAAATGCCTAAGCACTTGCTCGGGGAGGATTAGTGTCAGAGCATTTGCCTCTCGCTTTCACCACTCTTTCAACAATATAAAAGGATTTAGTTATGGCTAAAAAAGTTGCTCTTTTGACCGGAATCACCGGTCAGGACGGTTCATACCTCGCAGAATTGCTGCTGGAAAAAGGGTATGAAGTCCACGGGATGGTTCGACGTTCAAGCTCGTTCAACACTGGACGAATTGATCACCTCTTCAATGACCCTGAGGTGCACGGACAAACCCTTTTCCTCCATCATGGAGATTTGACGGACTCCAGTAATCTGAACCGACTCTTAGAGAAAGTTCAGCCGGACGAGATTTATAACCTCGGGGCCATGAGCCACGTGAAAGTCTCCTTTGAGGTGCCGGAGTATACGGCTGACGTGGATGCGATCGGAACTCTTCGTTTCCTCGACGCGATCAAGGAGACCGGATTGCGGACTCGTTTTTACCAAGCCTCGACCAGTGAACTCTATGGCAAGGTGCAGGAGGTTCCACAGACAGAGAAGACCCCGTTTTACCCACGTTCACCTTACGGGGTCGCCAAGCTTTACGGTTTTTGGATCATTGTGAATTACCGTGAGTCCTACGGAATCCACGCCTGCAACGGGATTCTCTTCAATCACGAATCCCCGCGTCGTGGGGAGACCTTTGTGACCCGCAAGATTACCCGCGCGGCCGCCCGAATCGCTCACGGCCTTCAGGAAGACCTGAAGCTGGGGAATATGGATGCCAAGCGCGACTGGGGTTATGCCCCCGAGTATGTCGAAGGCATGTGGCGCATCCTTCAGCACGAAGAGCCGGACGATTTTGTCCTCGCGACCAACGAAACGCGAACCGTTCGGGAGTTTGTCAGCGAAGCCTTTGGCGAACTGGACATTACTCTGAACTGGGAAGGCGAAGGTGTCGACGAGGTCGGAATCGATGCGAAGACCGGCAAGAAAGTCGTTGTCGTCGATCCGAATTATTTCCGCCCAGCCGAAGTCGACCTTCTGATTGGAGATGCGACCAAGGCCAAGGAAAAGTTGGGCTGGGAAGCGAAGACCAAGTTTGCCGAATTGGCTCGATTGATGGCCCGCGCGGACTACGACAAAGTCGCCCGCCGCGGTTTCTGATGATTTCGCATGACTCCTGACTCGAAAATTTTCGTGGCAGGCCACCGGGGGATGGTGGGGAGTGGTGTGGTCCGCAAGCTCAAGGCGGCGGGCTTTACCAATATCATCACGGTTCGCCGCACTGAGGTGGACCTCACCCGTGAAGAGCCAACGCTTGAGTTCCTCATGGATCAACGGCCCGATGTGGTCGTGAATTCTGCCGCAAAGGTCGGAGGCATCTACGCCAATAACACCTATCCTGCGGAGTTTCTTCACGAGAACCTAGCCATGGGGCTGAACCTCGTTCACGGTTCCTACAAAGCGGGAGTAGGGCGGCTCTTGAATCTCGGGAGCACCTGTATCTATCCGCGGGAAGCGCCGCAGCCGATCCCTGAGGATTCGCTCCTGACCTCTCCTTTGGAGAAGACCAACGAAGCCTACGCTTTGGCGAAAATCGCGATCCTCAAGCTCTGTCAATATTACCGCAAACAGTATGGGGTGCTCTTTCACTCGGCGATGCCGACCAACCTTTATGGGACGGGAGACAACTATCATCCGGAGAACTCCCACGTTCTCCCCGGTTTGATCCGCCGTTTTCACGAGGCGGCTGAGGCAAAGAAGTCCGAAGTCGTGGTTTGGGGAACGGGAACGCCCTTGCGCGAATTCCTTCACGTCGATGATCTGGCGGAAGCGGTGCTTCACCTCCTCTCCCTCGAGAATCCGCCCGATTGGGTGAATGTGGGGACGGGAGTCGATTGCTCGATTCGCGAACTCGCCGAGACGATTGCCAGTGTCGTCGGGTTTCAAGGGGAGTTGGTCTTTGACCCCTCTAAGCCAGATGGCACGCCTCGCAAGCTAACCGATATCTCCCGCATCCGGGAAACGGGCTGGGACGCCAAGATTTCTCTCAAAGAGGGACTCGAACGCACCTACCGCGAGTTTTGCGAGGGTCTAGCTGACGGTTCCGTCCGCTTGTAGCCTTCTTGGCTGGGGCCCCTCTTCTTACTTGGACCGTAGAGCAAGGGCTGAGTAGCTGGCTAAAACATGACCCCTCCGCTTCCGATGGAAGCACCTCCCCTGCTTGCATGGGAGGAGTTTTATAGTCCTCTTACGAGGAAGAGGTTCCGCCAAAGCTGTCCATCCTCGTCGACTGGGTGGTGGGCGCTTAAGCAACCCACCCACAAAAAGTAGTGAGAGCTTCCAGCTCTCTCAATTACGTAGGAAAGGAGAAGAGCTTCGTATCGGCGAGAGGAAGCTCTTCTGTCAAAGCTGTCGATCCTCGTCGACTGGGCGGTGGGTGCTTAAGAAACCCACCCACAAAAAGTAGTGAGAGCTTCCAGCTCCGGCGGGATTTCCTTAGCGAACGATGACCAGCTCGGCCTTACGGTCGAGGGCACGGCCTTCGGGGCCGGCGTCCGGAGCGGCTTCAAGATCCCCTTTGGAGAGAATCTCGACCCGGGAAGGGTCGATGCCGAGGCTGATGATATAGTCCTTCACGCTGGTCGCGCGGCGGTCACCGAGAGCGAGATTGTACTCCGTTGTGCCTTTCCAGTCGCAGTATCCTTCGATGAGAAGATAGTCATCGGGAGCGGCGCGCAGGGCGTCAGCAACTTGCTCGAGAGTGGAGCGATCGACCGGGCGAACAAAACTCTGGTCAAAATCGAAATAGATGGTGGGGAAAACGTTACGGATCTGTTCGCCTTCGAGAATGTTGAAGGCCGAGTCGCGTGGCATCAGGCCTTCACCGGAGAGGTCTTCGTTGTAAGCAGATGCGCCAGGATTTGTGCTAAATGACGGATCCTTGGGAAGAGTATTAAAGTCCGGGCGTGTCGGGCTTTGTCCAATCACCGTGGCGCTCGGATCGGGCTTGGGAGTCTTGGTACAAGCGGAGAGGGCAGCGAGAAGAGCGATTCCGAGGCAGATACGATGGTGAAGACGCATGGTTCGTATGGTTGGAGAAATTCCCTACAGCGTAAAGCCTTTCTTTAGCAGGGAAAGAAAATCGTTGGTGAAAAATGAAAAATGCAAGGGTGGAGTTCAATCCACGGTAAAAAGGTGGATACTAATTTCTTGGAAAAGTAAAGGAACCTCGACGGGCTCCCGCGAAATCTTTTGCGGCGAATCCAAGCATTTACCTATGATTTTCCGGTCCAACGCCGATATTCTTCGGCAAAGGTTCCTTCCCGAATGGATCGGCGGATCTCGCTGGCCATCCAAGTCATGAAAGCAATGTTGTGGATGGCGAGAAGTTGTCCGCCGAGAAGTTCGCCCGCCTTGAAGAGGTGGTGCAGGTAGGCGCGGGAGTAATTGCGTGAAGCCGGTGCGATGAGACGGTCATCGAGGGGGGAGAGATCTTCGCGGAAACGGGAATTCTTGATGTTGATGTGTTCTTTTCCGTCGTTTTCCCAGGGGCGGCAGAGGGCTCCCCCATGGCGAGCGAGTCGAGTAGGGTGCACGCAGTCAAAGGTGTCGATCCCCATGGCAGCCCCTTCCCAGAGGTCGCGAAGGCCGCCGATTCCGAGAAGGTGAGTGGGGCGATCGTCGCGGAGATGGCGGCGGGCCCATCCGGTCACTTCCCGCATCTGGGCTTTGTCCGAGCCGAGCGATCCGCCGATGGCCTGGCCGAAGAAAGGTTGCTCGGCGACAAACTGGGCGCTCTCGCGGCGGAGGTCTTCGTAAACGCCTCCCTGCACGATACCGTAGAGAGCTTGGGTGCCGTCATCCCCGCGTTCGAATTCTTCGCGGCTCCGCACGGCCCAGCGATGACTCATCTGCATCGAGCGGGCCGTGTACTCCCGTTCGACGTGGAAGGGAGTGCATTCGTCGAGGACGACAATGAGATCCGCTCCGAGTTTCCGTTGGGTCTGAATCGAGCTCTCTGGGGTGAGAAGGATCTTCTCCCCATTGACGTAAGAATGGAAACGCGCGCCTTCCTCCGAGAGTTTGACCCCCGGGCCCTGGGCACCGATGCGGCGGCGGCCCTTGATTTCGTCGGCGATCCAACCATGGCCAATGCTGAAAATCTGGAATCCACCGGAGTCGGTCAGCATCGGGCCATCCCAGTCCATCATTTTGTGGAGACCGCCATGGGCGGCTACGATATCGGGACCGGGTTGCAGGAGCAGGTGATAGGTGTTGGACAGGATGATGTCGGCGCCCGCCTCGCGCAGCTGGTCGGTGGTGACTCCTTTGATGGCCGCCTTTGTGGCACAAAAGATGAAATTGGGAGTCTCAATGGTGCCGTGTGGGGTGCGCAGGAGTCCAGTGCGGGCGGCGGTTTGCGCATCACTTTGTTGGATGTCGAAGGAGAATTGGGAATCGGCGCTCATGGCTGGGAAAGGGTTTCGGATTTTGGTGGTTTGGCCCAGTAGACGATCGGGCTGTCGAGAATGGCGACGGCGACGCGAAGCCCATAGGTTCCGAGTATATAGGTAAAGATCAGCGGTTTCCAGCCGACGGGATCGGGGGAGAAAACGACGAAAGCAAGAACACTGAAAACGACGCTGTCGACCAGTGCCGAAATCCAGGTGGAAAGGTTATTGCGGAGCCAGAGATACTTGCCATGCGTCACGGCGCGCAACCGGCTGAAGACCCAGATGTCGTTGAACTGGCTGATGAGATAGGCGGCAAGACTGGCGATGAGGATCCCCGGTGCGGGGAGGAAGATGGCCTCGAGGTTTTCCTGCATTTGCGCGGCTGAGGCTCCGAGAGCTCCGTCAGAGGGATCGAGCGGACGGAAGGCGAGGGCCGCGAAGAGAAAGAGATCGAAGAGAACCAACCCGGCAAATCCGAGGATCACCCCTCGGCGGGCCGCGGGGGCACCGTGATACTCCGTAAGAATATCAGTGCAAAGAAAGGTGGTGGAGAAAAGGATGGTCCCCAGCGCGACCGGATCGGGAAAGACTGAAAATTGGGTCAGCTTGAGGACATGAAGATTCCCTCCGATGATCGCGACGGCCATGTAGACATAGAGGCCTGCGGGGCCCATCCAGCGGTGGAGGACGAGGATCACCGCGAACGCGGTGAGCAGAAGGCAAACCCAGATGATCTCCGGTGGGAGAGCCTGGAGGCTGTCGAGAAGTTCCCTCACTGCGGGACTGGCTGATGGTTGGACCGAAAGTCGGTCCGATCAGATGAAGTACTCGATGTAGGCTTTCTCACGAAGCCGCTGAAGCCAATTTTCCTGGGCTTCACGAGCGATCTGGTCGGAAAGCATTTCTTCAATCGTGCCTCGGACTTCTGCGAGAGGAATTGGGCCGGGCTCGCGGATCTTTTCGACGTAGAAAAAGAAAATGCTCTTCTGAAAAGAGACCGGATCACTGACCGCGCCTTCCGGAAGGGCGAAAACGACATCACTGAGTTCGCGGCGGAGGTCCGAGCTGCCAACCCACCCGAGGCTACCCCCACGGCGGGCCAGGCCGTCCATGCTCATCTTCCGGGCGACCTCTTGGAAAGAGGTGCCATCGGCGAGCATTTCTTCCACGGTGGCGGTCTTCTCCTCTACCGTTTCTCCCTCACTGCTGGGAGTCAGGGAGATTTGGAAGAGTTTGACCTCCTTGCCCCGTTGGAATTGCGCCTGGTTCTCCTCGTAAAATTCTTTGATCATCTGCGGGCTGATCTCGGCCTGATTGCGTCGCATCTGCTGTTTCATCACCTGCACGATGATTTTGTCTTTCAGATCATCGCGAAAATCACGCACCGTTTGGTCCTGACTACGCAGGTAGGTGAGGAAGCGGTCCCGTTCGCCGTTGAAGTCTTCTTGGATCACATCGTTGAACTCACCCTCAATGTAGGATTTCGGAATCGTCATCCCCTTGGTGTGGAAATTCTCCACGATCAGAATCTGGTCGATCAGGTTTTGCAGCACATCCCGTTGCAGGCGGTTCAGGTTGGCGTTGTATTCCTGCTCGTTTGAAGAAATGCGGGAGACCTGCCGGAGGAGGGGCTCCATCTCGCGGCGAACTTGCTCAAAGGTGATGATTTTCCCCTCAACCTTGGCGGCGATCGCGTTGGGGCGATCGGGTTCCCACATCTGGTCGACGCTTTCCTGAGCGGAAAGAATCGAGCCTGCGAGGAAAAGAATCAGGCCGATAGGCCGAAGAAAAAGGTGGTGGAGGTTCATAGACGCGCAATCATCCTAGTGATTTCTGCCAATCTGGAAAGGGGCTTTTTCTGGGTCAAGCGGGGAAAGCGCGATCCGATTTTTACGTAGCTCCCTTCCTTCCCGGTTCTTTTGAGCCGGAGAAGGGGTCCTTCGGTCGCGACAGAGGCGATTTGGTGATACTCGGCTTCGAGGCGAATCCGGGTGACGGCGAGGAGAATCTTCACGGATTCGGGCATTTTGCCGAAGCGGTCGGCGATCTCCTTTTCGATCCGGTCCATCTCTTCCCGGTTCGAAACGAGTCCGAGGCGACGGTAGAGGTCGACGCGGATGCGTGACTCGGGAATATACTCGCCCGGGATCTCGGCGGCCACGGTTTTGATGCGGCCAGAGTCCACGGCCTCTTTGCGGAAAACTTCGAACCGGGCTTCTCCGACGGGCCTTGCCCGCACTCCACCCATACCGCGGTTGATGAAATCGAGCCGCACCTCGGCCCGGACGTGGGAAGCCGTGACCTCTCCTTTGAGCCGAGCGATGCTCTGGCGGAGCAATTGGCAGTAGAGGTCGAAGCCGACTCCCGCGATTTCTCCACTCTGTTCGGAGCCGATCAAATTCCCGGCTCCGCGAAGCTCCAAATCTTTCATCGCAATCCGGTAGCCGGCTCCAAGCTGGTTGTATTGGCGGATGGCCGACAACCGTTTGCGGGCCGATTCGAGGACGCCGGTGTGGCGGTGGAGGAGGAGATAGGCGTAGGCTTGCCGATTGAATCGTCCTACGCGGCCTCGCAACTGGTAGAGTTGGGAGAGTCCAAACCGGTCGGCCCCCTCGATGATCATCGTATTGCAGTTCGGGATATCCAGTCCGGACTCGATAATGGTGGTGCAGAGGAGGAGGTCGTAGCGTCCGGCGACAAACTCGGTCATTACCTGCTCAAGTTCGCCTTCTTCCATCTGCCCGTGCCCGACGGCGATCCGGAGGCGCGGAAACATAGCGCTGAGTTTTTTTTCGACGGCGCGAATCGTTTTCACCCGGTTGTGCAGGTAAAAGACTTGGCCGCCGCGGCTGATTTCCTGATCGACGGCCGAACGGATGAGACCCTCGGAATAGGGGTGCACCATGGTCTCGACCGGAAGTCGATCGCGGGGTGGGGTTTCGATCACACTCAGATCGCGGGCGCCGGCGAGGGCGAGGTAGAGTGTGCGGGGGATCGGGGTCGCACTCATGCTGAGTACGTCGACGTGGGTGCGCATCCGCTTGAGCTCCTCTTTCTGTCGGACTCCGAAACGATGCTCCTCATCGATGACGAGAAGGCCGAGGTCTTTGAACTTTACCGATTTACTCAGCAAGCTGTGAGTTCCGACGACCACGTCGATGCGTCCATGCTTCAATTGCTGCCGGATACGTTTCTGTTCGCTTGGAGTGCGGAAGCGGCTGAGCATTTCCACACTGAGTGGGAAATCGGCGAATCGGTCGCGAAAGCTCTGAAAATGTTGCTGGCACAGAACCGTGGTCGGCACGAGGAGGGCCGCTTGCTTCCCATCCATCACCGCTTTGAAAATGGCGCGGATGGCCACCTCGGTTTTGCCGAAACCGACATCTCCGCAGACCAGGCGGTCCATCGGGCGATCTTTTTCCATGTCGCGTTTAGCGGATTGGATGGCGGCCAGCTGGTCGGGAGTCTCTCGAAAAGGGAAGGAGGACTCGAAGTCTGTCTGCCACGGGGTGTCTTCGGCGAAGGCGTGGCCAGGGGTGGTGACTCGCTTTGCTTGGATCTCGAGGAGCTGGGCCGCGAGGTCGAGGGTGGAATTCTCGGCAGAGCGGCGGGCCTTCTCCCAAATCCCCGATCCCGGCTTACCCAGCTTGGGAGTGGACTTACGCAGGCCGACATAGCGGGAGAGGAGGTGAGCCTCCGTCAGGGGCAGCGAGATACGAATGCCCTCGGCGAATTCGAGGGTGATGAGTTCGCGGGTTTCCCCGTCAATCTCCTTCGGGGCGATGCCGCGGAAGATACAGATCCCGTGGGTGAGGTGCACGAGGTGATCGCCCTCGACCATTTCCGAAAAATCGAGAAGGCCATCGACGGCGTTGCGGGTCGGCAGGGCCCGTTCAGAAATCTTTTCGAGGCGAGTGCGGTCACGGCCGAAGATTTCCCGGTCGGTGATGTAGAGTTCGTCGCCGGTTTCAGTTTCCCGCCAAGCGCCTTTCCGAAGATTGCCGTGGAGGATGGGAGGATCGAAGTCACGGAGGATGGCGTCCTGAGCCATCCACTCGCGGAATCGGTTCTCCTCGCTCTCTCCGGGAAGTACTAGGTGGACTTTGGCGCCTTCGGAGGCGAGTTGGGCGACTTTGTGGAGGAATCGTAGGCGGGTCGATTCCTCGTGGGCGGTGCGGTCGGCCCCGAGGAGGCCGCGGATGAGTTCGCCGCGGAGAATCTCGGGATCCTTGGTCGTGAGCGGAATATTTTCGGAGACGAGAGCCAGGGGCAGCACCGTTTCGACTTCGGACAGGAGGAGGGCGGAATCCTTTTCCGCGCCCGGTCGCTCAAAAATGCGGGCGAGAGTGGGGGCTCCGCTTGAACTCGGTGCAGGCAGTTTCCCCTTTCCGTGGGTTGGGCGTTCTGGCTTTTCGAAAAGTATGGGGTGCTCGCGGCGAAGGGTATCGGGCTCCTCCAGAATCCAAGTGGTCGGGCGGTCGAGGTAATCGGCGAGAGCTCCGTCGGAGACTCCCTCCGCACTTCCTTGTGTCGGTCCGATCCAGACCTCCCGTAAATTTCCCTCCGAGAGCTGACTGGTGGGATCGAAGGGGCGGATGCTCTCGACCTCGTCGCCAAAGAAATCAATGCGCACCGGATGTGCGAGGCTGACCGGATAGACATCCAGCAGGTTCCCCCGAACAGCAAATTCCCCGGGCCGCTCGCAGACGGGTTCGTTGTCGTAGCCCAGTTCTTCCGAAAGTCTCCGGGCCAGTTCGGCCGGAGGAATTTCCTCCCCCGTGCGGATGGCCAGCCGCTGCGCCCGCAATTGGCTTCGGGGAATGACTGGGTCGAGCAGGGCGTCGGGAGTGGTGACAAAGAGGAGGTTATCCCCTTTCTTCCGGTCGAGGAGAGCTGCGAGAGCCGCAGCGCGATCCCACTCCGCCTCGACTCGGGCACCATCGCTGGCCCCCGATTCCTTGGCGAGAGGAGGGAAGGGGAGAATCCGAAAGGAAAGTCCCAGCTGATCCCGGAAAAAACTAATTTCCACGGCCCGTTGCAGGGCGGTCCGGAATTTGGGCGCGAGGAGAAAGGACTGGGTGCTCCGATGTTCTCGGAGCCAGTCCGCAGCCATCCAGCCCAGAGCGGATTCCACCACCCCGGAATAGCGATCCAGATGGCCTGGAAAATGGACCGGCTCCATCTCCTAAGCGGGAACGGGAGAAGCCAAAAACGCAACTGGAAATGATCGATCGCCCTGAGCGAAGTAGCCGATCTTCTTGGTCAAAGTGAAAATGGCGAATAAGTAGGTCGATCCGGTGTCCGGCAATCCCTGGAGCGGAAGCGCGATAGCGATTTCGATGATCTTCGGCGGGAAGCGGTCTCCTCTGCGGACTCCGTTAGAAATGGCTCTCGCCATTCCTCTACGCAATGCACGGGGTCCGGCAATCCCTGGAGCGGAAGCGCGATAGCGATTTCGATGATCTTCGGCGGGAAGCGGTCTCCCCTGCGGTCTCCGTTAGAAATGGCTCTCGCCATTCCTCTCCACAATGCATGGTGTCCCGCAATCTTTGGAGCGGAAGCGCGATAGCGATTTCGATGATCTTCGGCGGGAAGCGTTCTCCCCTGTGGTTTCCGTTAGAAATGGCTTTCGCCATTCCTCTCCACAATGCACGGTGTCCGGCAATCTTTGGAGCGGAAGCGCGATAGCGATTTCGATGATCTTCGGCGGGAAGCAGGCTCTTCTGCGGACTCCGCTAGAAATGGCTCTCGCCATTCCTCTACGCAATGCACGGGTGTCCGGCAATCTCTGGAGCGGAAGCGCGATAGCGATTTCGATGATCTTCGTACGCAATGCACGGGTGTCCGGCAATCTCTGGAGCGGAAGCGCGATAGCGATTTCGATGATCTTCGGCGGGAAGCGTTCTCCCCTGTGGTTTCCGCTAGAAATGGCTCTCGCCATTCCTCTACGCAATGCACGGGTGTCCGGCAATCTCTGGAGCGGAAGCGCGATAGCGATTTCGATGATCTTCGGCGGGAAGCGTTCTCCCCTGTGGTTTCCGTTAGAAATGGCTTTCGCCATTCCTCTCCACAATGCACGGGGTCCGGCAATCTCCGGAGCGGAAGCGCGATAGCGATTTCGATAGCGTCGCCGGACCTCAAAAAAAGAGCCCAGATCCGAGATCGACTCGGTCCGGGCTCTGGCGAATCGCTTGGGATTCGCGCGTTTGAAATGGAGGGTTAAGAAGCGGCTTCTTCGGGTTCTTCCGAATTGTCCTTGATGATGTGGATATCCTGTTGCGGGAACGGGATGGAGATTCCGTTTGCATCGAAGGCTTTCTTGAGCTTTTCGCGACTTTCGGAGAGGACGCCCCACCAGTTGGAGGGGGCTACCCAGGCGCGGGCCACCATGTCGATGGCGCTGTCGCCGAAGTTCATGAGGGCAACGGTCACGGCCGGATCGTCGAGGACGCGCTCGTCCTTGCTCAACATATCGAGCATGATCTCGCGGGCTTGGTCGACGTCGTCGTCGTAGCTGATCGAGAACTCGATGTCCACGCGGCGGCTTGGATAAGCGTTGATGTTGGTGATGACGCTGTCGAGGAACTTGCCATTCGGGACGATCATTTGCTTTCCGTCGAAGCTCTTCATTTCGGTGGTCAGCATGTCGATGCCCACGATCACTCCGACAACCCCGCCGCCGTCGATGACGTCACCGGTTTTGAAGGGGCGGAAGAGGAGGATCATCACGCCAGCCGCAAAGTTGGAGAGAGAGCCTTGGAGGGCGAGACCGACGGCCAAGCCGGCGGCACCGAGAATGGCGACGACCGAGGTGGTGGGAACGCCGAGCTTACCGAGGGCGGCGACAATGACCACGGCCATCAAAAGGTAGTATAGTACGCTGGCGGCAAAGCGGCTCAGGGAAGCCTCAATGTTCCGCTTTTCGCAGACCTTGGTGAAAACGGTGCGGGCGACACCGGCGAGCCACTTTCCGACAAAAAAGATAATGGCGGCGGTGGCTAGATTGAGAGCCCATTCCGCGACCATGTTGTCGATGTTGTCCATCGTCGGCATCTGCGCCAGGGAGAGAAGTTGATTCATTGTATTTCAGTGTTGGTTTCGTGATTTGAGAACGTCGGAATAGGTTTTTCCTAGGATGCAGAAGGTCAATCACTTATTCGCCCTATCCACCGAGGGATAACGGTTTTGAGACAGACAGATTTTTCTGCCGGTCGGGTGTCCCGGATCGCCCGCTTAGTGACGGGATTTCGGATCGAGGAGATCGCGGAGGCTGTCGCCCAGAAAGTTCAAACTGAGGAGGGTGAGGGCGAACAGAATCGCGGGGAAGATGAGCATCCAGGGGTAGGTCTGCATTCGCTCCGCTCCTTCGTTGAGGAGGACGCCCCAGGAGCTGTTGGGTGGCTGAACCCCCAAGCCGAGAAAGCTGAGCACGGATTCGAGGAGGATGACCGTGGGCACGGTGAGAGTTGCGTAGACAATCACCGGGGGAAGGGTATTGGGAAGAATATGGCGGCAGAGGATTTTTCCGTGGCTCAGGCCAAGGCAGCGGGCGGCGTCGACAAAGGGTAACTTTTTGAGGGAAAGGACTTCGCCGCGTACAATGCGGGCCGTGGTCAGCCACTCCACGGCTCCGATCGCCAGAAAGAGGAGGAGGAGGGATTTGGGGAAGACGACCATCAGGAGGATGACGAAGATGAGGAACGGCAGGGCGTAGAGAATGTCGACGCAGCGCATCATCAGTGAGTCGACCTTTCCGCCGACGTAGCCAGCGATGCCGCCGTAGAAGATTCCGATGGTGACCGAAACGAGAGTCGCGGCGATGCCCACGGCGATGGAGAGCCGTCCGCCGACGAGGGTTCGGGCGAAGAGGTCGCGGCCGAGTTCATCCGTGCCGACGAGAAAGCGCAGGGGAGAGGGCTGCAGGGTGAAGCTGCTGACGAATTGGTCTGGAGGTCCGGGGAGAGAGGCCAGCCCATCGGGAAGACGGGAGGCGAGCTGGGCGAAAAAGGGGTCGACGGACGAGGGGTGTATCCATACAGGGCGGACGGGCCCTCCTTCGTCGGTGCGAATGATTGGCGGCACCTCGATCCAGGCCAGAGGTTCGCCTGCCTGCAGAGAGACGGCGGTTTCGTCCGGGAGAGAGCTTCTCCCGTTCTCGATCAGGCGGGTCGCCCGGGATTGGTCGATGAGGCGCTCTTCTACGGAACTCTTGGAGGTTGGGATCAGCTCGTAGATGGGGGCGAGAGGGGCGGTGGCCCCGAGTGAGAGGCGGGTCTCATTGGGGTCGTGGGTGCCGAGTGCCGGGATCAGCCAGCAGGAAAGGGTAATGAGGATAAAGACTGTGAGGGAGAGGACTGCCGGGGGGTGGCGCAGGATTCGCCGACCAATGCCGATCTCTGGATTTGCTGGGGTAGAATTCTTCATTGTCCCAAGGTCTCCCGGATGCGTGGGTTGAGGGCGGCCTGTAGCAGGTCTACCAGCAGATTCAGGAGGAGGATGAGGGCGGCGTAGAAGACCACGAGTCCGAGGAGGAGCGGGTAGTCGCGGTTGATTGCGGCCTCGATAAAGAATTGGCCGAGTCCCGGGATGTTGAAAATGGTTTCGACAACAAAGGATCCGGTCAGCATCCCGGCGAGGGCGGGTCCGAGGAAATTGATGACCGGCAGGAGGCTCACCGGTAGAGCGTGGCGCCAGAGGATTCTTCGGCCCGGGAGCCCTTTGGCCCTTGCGGTGCGGATGAAGTCGCTGCGGAGGGTCTCAATGAGGCCCGAGCGGGAGAGGCGGGTGACAAAAGCGGCGTAGAGGATGGCCAGCGTCAATGCCGGGAGGACCACAAAACTCCAGGGTGAGAATCCTTCAGTAAACTGGGCGGCGCTCATCCAGCCGACAGAGGGAAGGATGCCGAGGACCCCACCGAAGAGCAGGGCCAGGAGCGGGCCGATGACAAAGGTGGGAAGACAGATCCCGACCATGGCAAAGCCCGATGCTGCCCAGTCGCCGAATTTGCCGTGGCGGATGGCGGCAGTTGATCCGAGAGGAATGCCGATGGCCAGAGCGAGGAGGAAGCCGGGTACGGCATAGGCGAGAGTGATGGGGAAGTGGTTCCCAATGATCTCGGTGACCGAATAGCCGGGGTGCGAGTAGGAATAGCCGGGATCGAGTCGAGCGATGTTTCCGAGGAAGCGCAGGTATTGATGCCAGAGCGGAAGATCGAGTCCGTAGAAGGCGACGATTTCTTCCCGACTGGACTCGGGGATCTTCTTTTCATCGGCAAACGGATCCCCTGGAGCGGCGCGGACGAGAAAAAAGGTCAGGGTCGCGACCGCGAAGAGTATCGGGATCGAAATGAGAAGGCGTCTGACGAAGAAGCGAAGCACTTTCCGCTACGCTGTCTCGCCTCTGTCGCTTGGGCTAGGAAAAAATCAAGGAGGATGCGTGGGGGGCCTGCGAAACTAGCGGAATTTGGGGGAGAGGAATTACGAAAGCCATTTCTAGTGGAGTCCGCAGAGGAGCCTCTTTCCTTGGGGGATTATCGAAATCGCTATCGCGCTTCCGCTTCGAGAATTGCGTTGCGACGGATCGACCCTATACCGAATTTAGTAAGTTTTGACCGTTATGGTGCAGCGCAGAATCGAAGCAGCGCAAGGCGCAGGGATCTGATTCGTATCGAGATACGCTCCGATCCCTGCAACGCCGCGACCTTCGATTCTGGGCGCATCCCCCTGGGACGGGCGGGAAATGAGCCTGAGCAGCGTTAGCTCAAATGGCACGGGTCGCAGACCCGCCTCCAATTGGGCCGCCTCGCTCAGGCTCATTTCTCATCCCGCCATAACTATCAAAACTTCCTAAATTCGGTATCACTTCGCGGTTTCGCAGAAGCGGGACTCCCGGATCACGGTCACCTTGATGGTGCTGGGATACTGGAGCTCGTTCTCGATGCGATGGCGAATCTGCAGGGCGAGACGCTTGGCCTGATCGTCGGGTACGTTTTCCGGATCGACGATGGCGCGGATCTCGCGGCCCGCTTGGAGGGCGTAGCAATCTTTGACGCCTTCGAAGCCGCGGGCCAGGTTTTCCAAAGAACGCACCCGCTGGATGTAGCCCTCGGTCGAGTCGGCGCGGGCTCCGGGGCGAGCGGCGGAAATACTGTCCGCCAGCATGACCAGTCCGGCGTAGGGGCTCTCGGCGGCGACCTCCTCATGACTGGCGGCGACCGCGTTGATCACTTCGGGCGGCTCGCCGTGGTGACGGAGGATTTTGGCGGCGGCCGAAGCATGGCTCCCTTCAAATTCGTGGCTGATCGCCTTGCCCAAGTCGTGGAAAAGCCCCGCGCGCTTGGCCAGAACCGGGTCGAACCCGATTTCCGAAGCGAGCAGGGAACAGAGAAAAGCGACTTCGATGCTGTGATCGAGAGTGTTCTGGCTGAAAGAGTGGCGGAAGTGGAGTTTACCGAGGAGGGAAACGATCTCGGGGTGGATGGAGGAGAGGCGGAGTTTGCGGATCGCTTCTTCACCGAGGCTGATAACGGCCTTATCCATCTCGGCCAACGCTTCTTGGTGTTTTTCCTCAATGCTCGCCGGATGAATTCGCCCATCTTTGATCAAGGCTTCCAAAGTGACGCGGGCGATTTCCCGGCGGACCGGGTCGAATCCCGAGAGGAGGACCGTGTCCGGCGTTTCGTCGATCAGGAGCGAGACCCCGGTCACGGATTCAAAGCTGCGAATGTTGCGGCCTTCCCGCCCGATCAGGCGTCCCTTCATGTCGTCGTTGGGCAGGGAGACGGTCGTCGAGGTTTCTTCCGACATCGGGGTGGATCCGACGCGTTGCATGGCAGCGAGGAGGACAGCGCGGGCGCGGGCCTCGACTTGAGCCTCGGGCACGTCGAGTAGATCGTGGCGCAATTCTTCGAGATACTCCTCCGAGCTCTCCTTCATCTGGGCCGTGAGCTCGGCACGGGCGTCTTCGCGGCTCATCCCGGCGATTTCGAGGAGGCGTTGTTCGAGGTTGGCACGGTTTTCCTCGGCTTCCTTCCGGGTTTCTTCGGTCTCTTGTTGAATGGATCGGACGCGCTCGATGCGTCTTTGCAGTTCCTCAGAGGGTCCCTGCTGGGCGTGACTTCCCCGCTTGGCCCCCCGGGGAGGCCAATACTTGAGGGCAATGATCACTGCGGCGGCGGCTAATGTCGCTGCCGAGAGAGCAATACCCACTTCGGTCCAAATTTCAGTCATATAGAGAGAATCGGGAGGAAGTGGGGTGGATCCTCCGGTCATCCAGTGTAAAAAATTTACGGCTGGAGAGTCCTGCGAAGCAAATAAAAAAAAAGGCCAGGCACCCTACGGCACACGCGGACATCAGCTACCGTTGCTCCCTTCCGGGCCTGGCGGGGTTCACTGGTCCTGCGTTGCATAGGACCCGGCCAGAAAGAATCCAACACCCGAAACCTCCTCGATGCAACCGAAAACCCCCTCCATTTTTCGAGACTTCTGCTGATGCGGCCCGGGAAGCGACGTAGATCCGCAAAAGTTGCGGTTGTCTGAATGCAGAAAGCTGCTAGGAAGGGGGGAATGAGCAGTATTTTCGGCACGCTTTTCCGTATTTCTTCCTGGGGTGAAAGCCATGGGAAGGGGATCGGAGTCGTCATTGATGGATGTCCCCCGCTTCTTCCTTTGTCGGAGGCCGACATCCAGCAGGCCCTCGACCGTCGTCGGCCCGGGCAGAGCTCGATCACGACCCCCCGCAAGGAGAAGGATGGAGTGCAGATTCTTTCCGGGGTTTTCGAGGGGGAAACCACAGGAACCCCGATTTCGATGGCCGTCTTCAATGAGGATCAGCGTTCTTCGGATTACGGCGAGATGAAGGAAAAGTTTCGCCCCTCGCATGCGGATTTTACCTATCAGGAGAAGTACGGCATTCGCGATTATGCGGGCGGGGGCCGTTCCTCAGCTCGTGAAACGATCGCTCGGGTCGCGGCCGGTGCGGTGGCGGAGAAAATCCTCCAGCTGAGCAATGGGGTTCAGATCAGCGCCTTTGTTCGATCGATTCACGATGTGGACGCTCCTGCGGATTTGCCGTTTCCCTCCCGCGGATCGGTTGAAGCCAACCCCGTGCGCTGCCCGCATCCCGAGGCGGCCGAGCGGATGATTGCCCGCATTAAAGAGGTGCGCGATAAGGGCGATTCGGTCGGAGGGGTGATTGAGTGCCGGGTCAAAGGCCTCCCCGTGGGCTGGGGTTCTCCTGTCTTCGATCGTTTGGAAGCCGATTTGGCCAAGGCCATGCTCTCCCTTCCGGCCACCAAGGGTTTTGAGGTGGGTTCGGGTTTTTCGGGCACCCTGCTCAAGGGCTCCGAGCACAATGATCCCTTCGAGATGCAGGACGGAGTTGTGCGCACCAGCAGCAACCGTTCGGGCGGAGTGCAGGGCGGGATCTCCAATGGGGAAGAGATCGTCTTTCGCGTAGCCTTCAAGCCGACGGCAACCGTCCGCAAGAATCAAAAGACTGTCTCCCGGAGCGGGGAGGATACCGAGCTCGCCGCCAAGGGACGTCACGATCCCTGTGTGGTTCCCCGGGCGGTTCCCATTGTTGAGGCCATGACAGCCCTCGTTCTCGTAGACCATGCCATGCGTCATCACGCCCAAACGGCAACTTTTGGTTCCTTTGCGCCCGAAGAGTGAGTCCGGGAGGGGTTGGTATTCTTCTCCACCTGTTTCGAACAATTTTGTCCGATTCCAGCCTGTTCATCGGGCCGATTTCTTGTTAAAAATCCGATCTGTATATGAGTGAAAGTCCGCTCTGGTTAAATCTCCTCCTTTCGGGGCCGAATCCGGATCGCTGGAAACTGGTTCGCGAGACCGTTTCTCATGCTCTTCCCAAAGACGAGGGCCTTACCATTTTTGTGTCGGCTGACGAGCTGGAGGAAGCCCGGGAAGCGTTTGCGACCGACCGCTACACCGTCGCCGAATGGACCATCTCCGACGGAGCGATGGAATTTTCCGAGCCCTTGAGCGAGGAAGAGGGGAATTTACTGATTTACGGACGTCCGGATTTCCCGGACGACCTCATGGATGCACTCATCTCCGGGTTTCGCGCTGAACATTTCGAAATGGGGCGGATCGTTACCCACGTTCATTGTGGATGGTGTGAGAAAACGGAGGAAGCAAAGGCCTGGTTTGAGGGATGCATTCATTTTTCGGACCTCGTCCTCCTCGACGCCCGTCACGAAGTCGAGGATGCTTGGGTTCGCGACTTTCAGGAGAAATATCGCAAACTGCGCTATCCCTGCCATTTTGATCTGGTTCGCAAAAACCTCCCCAAGCACCCGCAATGGTTTTTCGATAGTCAGCCACGCCGCCTCTCTCTGGTCTTCGACCCGGACGACCTTTCCGGCCTCGGTGGCGAAGAATACGAAATCGAGGGCGATCCGCCGGACGAAGAAGACGATCCCGAAGCCGCCGGTGATCCTTACCTCCGCCGCAACGCCGCTGGCGAGCGTGAGCGAAAAGTGCGTCCGCTTCCATTCGCACTTGACGGCTCCACGGATTCGGAGAAATAGTCATCGCTTCTGTTCCTCGCTCGGGTGGCGGAATTGGTAGACGCGCTAGATTCAGGTTCTAGTGTCTTAACGGACGTGCGGGTTCAAGTCCCGCCTCGAGCACCAGTATTTTAAAGACCGTCCTCTGGACGGTTTTTTATGTCCGCACGTCCTCAAATCTTGAGCAAGACCGAGACCGAACCTCGTCCATTTCGTTCGCAACCAACGAGAAGCCTCCAAGGAGCGCGGTGCTTCAGCCCGCGTGCGAAATTGCGAGAGAGCATCGAAAACGCGGGCTAAAGCACCGCGCTCCCCAAACAGGGCCTTTGGAAATTGGGTATGCCAATGTTCTACGTTCGATTCGGAACTTTCACTTACTCCTTGAGAAAGAACTTGATTCGGTGCGCCCGGTCACTGCGATTCGCGCATTCACTCATCGCCCCCGGAACTCCCTCCCTTTTTCCGAGAGTGCGCATGAGAAGCCGCAGGAAAGCTGTTTAGGTGCAGCAACGAGGTCAGCCAGGCGCAATCCATCCAGCAAGCTTGGTGCGGACGGCAGCGAATAGCTCTTGCGGATTGCTTCCGATCTTTCCTTCGAAAATAGCCTCATCGACAATTGCGATGCGACTGGATCGAATCAGAGAATCCTTTTTTAGGCCAGTGGCGGAAAAGGCGGGATCCGAGGACCGAAGAACGATCTCCAAGTCTTCGATTTGCCGCCGAATCTGGGTGCTAATCATTCACACGAGCCAAGAGTCGAATTCTCCGGGAATTTCGCGAATCAAAAGAACGGGTCGGAGCCTTCCTTGCTGTAGGTCGGTTTGGGGAAACCGAACCAAGACCAGATCGCCTTCGGAAATCATCCAGCCTGCTCGATGATGTCTTCCGGGCCGTAGAGGTCTTCCTCTTCTTCCATCCCTCGCATGGCACCTTCCAAAGAGAACGCAGCAAAGTCCTTCAGTTCCTTCTTCTCTTCACGAGTCTTCAGAAACTCGACGAATTCGAGAACCTCCGCCTGCTGGCCGGGAGCCAAACTCCCCACTGATGCAGCGATCTTTTCTGCGGTGCTCATGCAGAAACATTCGTTCAAAGCTGGCTTTTTGGCAAGTGGATCTTTCGGACCGGCTACACCGGAAATCTGAGTAGCGTTTGGACCGATCAATTTATACCCGAATTGAAGGTTGGTTCCTCGTTTGTGAACGGATGCGCTTCCCATTGATCGAAAAGAATGCCTCCGATTCCATTCATCATTCTTTCGAGTTCAGAAGAATGAAACCGTTGCTATAAGCTGCACGGTACGAGTGAGTGAATGCTGGGTAGTCGGGACGCTACGGCTCTTGCCGGACTGTTTAAGAGCCGAAGCTCGCTCGGGTTGCGGAATTCATTCCGTCCATTAGGATCGGCAAGTCAAAAAAAAGGCCCCAGGGCGTTAAACCCTGAGGCCTGTGTAGATAAGGGAAAATTGAGTGGTTTAGCGAGATGCCGACCGGATTACTTCGGGAGGGGGCCGAGTTTTACTCCCTCCGGATAGTATTTCCATCCATCACGGATCTGGATATTGTCATCCCAGGGGAGCTTGTATTTGCCCTCGGCAAGATCTTTCACCCACGTGAGATAATTCTCTTTCTCGCCTCCGGGTTTGCCGACGTAGGCCCGGCATCCAAGATTGAAGATATTGTTCTCGAGGGCCCAGTTCTCCCGTGCTTTGTCCACGAGCCTAGGGAAAAGTTCCGCGGTCACGATTTCCCACGGATTGCGGTGGCCTTGTTGCAAGACGTTTCCGTCATAGTTGCAAACGGTTCCTTCGCCAAAGAAGAAGGGAATTTTGATCCTGGGTAGGAGCGTTTCGCTCTGATACCGATGAGACTCAGGTTTTTTAGGGATTCAAACGATGCAGAATTGAGTCAAAAGATTAATTTTAGGCCGTGATTTTTGAGCCGCAGTGCTTGATTTTGGGTCTTCATCTACACTTTCGCATGTTCATCCCCCTTTCAGATTTGCTCTACCTATCTTCGGGGCAGGGCGATCCTTGGGTTCTGCTCCTCATGGGGCTGGGATTTGTTTTGTGCTATCCGGTTCAGATTCTCCAGTGGGCGCAGTCCAAGGGGTGGCTGGAGGTCGAGTGGAAGCATGTGATCCTCTTCTTCGGGGTAGTGCTGGGGCTCTATTTATTGGCCGCTTTTTTGGCAGTCGAGATTGGAGATGAAGAGCCAGCGCTGTGTTTGCTCGTGCCGTTGATCGTGCTAGCGCTGAAATTTGTGATTCATTGGGTCCTCTGGTTCACCGGTGTAGACAAGTGGCGGTATTGAAAGGGTGGGTTCCTTTGCGGGGACGAGGCGTTTGGTGCACCTGAGAAGCGGAGAGAGCCCTTGGAATTAGGCGTGCTCATCGTCGTCGGGGAGGGCTGATTGGCGATTAAATCGACAAGATCTGACAAGGATGCGCCCTTCCGCATTGCCTGTGGCGGGAGTTTTCCTCAACTTTGCGTGTAATGAGTCCTCCTAATTCCTCTGCATCCCCTCAGGTTCAGGACCTTGAGGTGAAAGATCCGCAAATTATTTTCGAGCGGGTCTGGTCCCAGCTCGAGGACGATATCGGGCAGGAAAACCTGATCTTTCCGAAAGAGATTTTCTGGCTCAACGGGTCGCCGGGAGCCGGTAAAGGCACGAATACCGGTTTCATTATGGAGACCCGGGATTTAACTGCGGACCCGATTACCGTGAGCCAGTTGTTGAAGAGTCCGGAGGCCCGGAAGCGGATGGATGCTGGCCTGCTGGTCGGCGACCGCGAGGTGACCGAGTTGGTTCTTCGGCGTCTGCTCGATCCGGAGTATCAACACGGTGCGATTGTCGACGGTTTCCCGCGGACGAAGGTGCAGGTCGAGTGTGTGAAGCAGCTTTATGCAAAGCTGGACGCTCTTCACCAAATGCATTTCGAAGGGACGAAGAGTTCTTTTCCCAAATGTCGGTTCCACATCATTGTGCTCTTCATTGACGAAGGGGAGAGCGTCAAGCGTCAGCTCAACCGAGGTCGTCAGGCGATTGTGCACAATGAGAAAGTGCGTGAGTCGGGAGTCGGTGAGGTTCGTGAAGTTCGCAAGACCGATTTGAATGAAGACGCCGCGCGCGGACGTTATCGGACTTTTAAGGAGATTACCTATCATGCACTTCGCGAGCTGCAGGAAGTCTTCCATTATCATTATATCGATGCGCAGGGTTCCCTGAAAGAGGTTCAGGACCGGATTATCGAGGAACTTCACTATCAGAGTTCGCTGGAACTTGATGAAGGGACCTATCGGAGGGTCGGGAGTTTGCCGATTGCTTCGAGCATGGCCATTCATGCCCGGCAGGAGCTGGTGGACCGTCTCGACTCCTATGAGGAGGGACAGAACGAATTGTTCGCGAAGGTGGTCGAGGATATTGAGAAGTATTTCCTGCCGATTATCAAACGCCATGCAATCTCGGGGATGGCTTTAATCAATACCGAGAACGAGATGTATCGGAACGATATGGCGATTGCGATGTTGATCGATGTCTTCTCCGAGCGCGGTTTTCACGCCGTGGTCGATATCCGCAAGGAATCCGTGCCCGTGCGATTTGATCTGGAGACGGGAGAGGTGCATCTCAAGGAGAAGCGTATTTACCGGGTGCGGGTCAATTTTGGCGGTTCCGATATTCGTAAGGGACGCTGACCCCGGAAATGGCTCGTTGAAGTGCTCGGCAGTGGCTGAGACTGGACGGTCAGCGCGGCGGGACTAAAGTAGTTGGCGTTTTTTCGAGTTTTTTATAGCGGATCAATGGGGACCTCGGCAGGGTAGTCGCATGGAGTTTGATCTGCAGAAAGATTTGAAGTCGGTTCTTTTCTCGGCGGAGGAAATTCAGGCACGGGTAAAACAGTTGGCGCAGGAGGTGGAAGAAACCTGTGCGGGCGATGAGGTGACCGTCATCTCCATCATCAACGGAGCCATGATTTTCACGGCGGACCTGATTCGCCGCATCCGGCTGCCGCTCCGGCTCGATTGCATCCGCGCTTCCTCCTACGGGGATGAAACCCGGCCGACTCACGCTCCCAAGCTTTTAGACTCGGTGCGTCTCGACGTCGAGGGGCGGCATGTTCTCCTCGTCGATGACATTCTCGATACCGGAAACACTCTCAAAACCGTTCGCGACGAGATGCTCGAACGGAATCCGGCCTCGGTCAGGACTTGTGTTCTTTTGGATAAAAAGGCCCGTCGGGCCGTGGAGTTTGAAGCGGATCTAGTCGGATTCGTGATTCCCGACGAGTTTGTCGTCGGGTACGGCCTTGATTTCGCCGAGCGGTACCGCCACCTGCCTTGCATCGGAATTCTCAAGGAAGAGAATCAGAGCGTCTGAGGCGATTCCTCAGGAAAACTGGATTTGGCCAGCGGCCGATTCCGGGAAGAAGCTGTCGCTCTTTCAATGAGAACGTTCTAAACCTCGAGCGATTCTGGATGGACTCGGTGGTTCGCTCAGGGGCGATGGGTTCCGTTTCGGGAGCCAAGTTCTGGTCCTGCTTTCCTCTTGTCAGAACGAAAAGGAATGCCTAGTTTTGCATTCTACGCTTTTCTATATGGCTTTCCCCCAGAAATCATCTCGTTCTGCCTTTACCCTGGTGGAGCTCCTCGTCGTCCTCGGTGTCATGGCTCTGTTTGTCGGTGTTTTTGCCACCGCTCTCCGGCCCGGTAGTCCGACTGTTGCCGTCGAAGGCGCGCAATCGCAGCTCGCCTCGCTTCTGACTCAGGCACGCGGGGTGGCGGTTTTGAAGAACGCTTCGACTAGACTCATCATTCATAACGACAGTGCAGGGGACGATGACCGGTATCTTCGTTTCGCCGGAATTGTTTACGCAGTCGATACCAGCGTTCCTGCGGACGGGAAGATTGACGAATGGTGGCCAGCAACGGACGGGATTACATTACCGCAAGGTGTTTACGCTCGCATCGACGACTGGGGGAATATGGAAACGGGTTTTAATTTGGAGTATATTTCCGACACTACGGAAGAATATGCTTACATCGAGTTTTACACCAACGGGACTGTGGCGAACGTCAGTGGCGGGCCGATAGGTTCCCCCATTTTAGCGGTCAGTACGGGTGAGCCCAATCCGAATGCCACTGGTGGGTTCGATGATCCAACGTTTAACGACGATAACGTGAGAGGCGCGATTGTTCGCCGCTACGGTTCGTTCGTCCTCTTGAATGAGCCCAACGCCTTTCCGACTGAGGTGCGGCCCTAGTTTTTGTGGAGGCTGAATATGGTAGTTTGTCATTCCATGTCTAATAGATCGAACAATTCTCAGCAGTCGGGCTTTTCGCTCGTAGAAGTCATTCTGGCCATTGGGGTATTTGCCCTCACGATTGTTGCCGTGATCGGTCTTCTTGGTCCCATCGCTCAGCAGGTTCGCGATTTGCAGGATACCAAGGTTGCGAACAGTCTGCCAGCTCCGATCCGCGAGGAGTTGAACCGGATTGGTTTTGAGTATTTCGTCGATGTGAAATCGGACGGGACCGCTCTCAAAGGTGTGTTTCCGACTGTGCTGTTTGGGACGATGGATGGATCGCGTGTGATTGGTTATACTGCTCTCGACGGCACGGTGATCACGCGGGACGGCAATTCGCCTCCGGGAATTCCCGAAGACGAGCGCTATTTTCTGATCGAATTAACGGCTGCCACTGGCAATCTCAATTACAACGACGGGGATGCGCATGTGGCGTTCCAAGTGGACATCTCTTGGCCTTATCGTTTGCCGGATGGATCCACGGTCCAACCAGAGGATCGCAAAAACTTTGAGTATTTCACCGCAATTGTTGTTGGAGAACCTTTCTGATGAAAAAACGAGCTACCCAAGGCTTTACCCTAATCGAACTTCTCGTCGCATCGGGTGTTACTGCTATCATCGTTGGACTGATGATCACGATGGTGAGCAATTTGCTCACTGCGTACAACCGGAGCAGCGGAGCTCTTTCGGCTCAGAGTCAGGCGGGATTCGTCCTCGACCAGCTGACGACAGAATTGGAAAGCCTAGTGGTGAGGAATACCGGCGATGTTATGCTTGCGGCGACGATCAGGGGGGGCACACAGACCGGCAAGGAATGGGGGCGTTCGGCCAAGCCGGCGGGGACTTCTTTGGTAATTCCCACAGAAGCGGATCCTGCAGGGGCACTAACTCCCATTGAAGATCTTCGCTTCGGAGTCGGTGGGGTATGGTTGCGGTTTTTTACGAGCGCACCGACCCTTTCCGGTGATCCAAATGGCGGAGTGCGGGCGGTTGGCTACCGGATGGAACTGGATAGAGTTACCTCGGCGGAGGATGCTCCGATTCAGTATATGCTCTATCGCGGTGAGGTCCGGGCTCAAGATACATTCAATCAAGGATACGATTTGAGTCCGGGAAGTGGAGATTACACGGCTGAAGTCGTTTTGTTGAACCCGGGTGACGACCAGATTATTGCCGGCAATGTAGTCGATTTCGGTGTTCGTTTGTATGACACCAATTCGGACCGTGAGAGAGAACTTGTCTTTCCTCTGAATTCCGGGGATACGAGCTATCTGGCTAGTGGAACGGGTACGGAGAAATATCCTCGTTCGGTGGAGGTGATGGTGAGAATATTGACACCGGAAGGAGTCCGATTGGTGGATGCAATGCGTAGTGGTAATTTGACTGGCCAAGATTGGTGGACAGTAGTTAATCAGAATTCCTCAGTATTCTCCAGGATGATCAATATTCCCTCGCGTCCGCTCTGAGCGGGTTGATTTCCCGAATCCGGGTGTCGTAATCCGGGGTTGGGTCAGTCCAGCCGTCCATCGGGCTGGTTTTCGTGGCAGCTGTCGCTCTAGCGAATTTCAGAAGTGATTTTTCGTAAAAGCTCGGCCCGATCCGCTCTTCAAATATTTTTCAAAAGTCCTCGCTTTCGCTGGGTCTCGGAAACTGATGGCGGTTTCAATGAACCATGGCCGAAATTTTGCGGTGTGTGGAACTGCGCCTTGATTGTGCTTGTTCAGGCGTGCCGGTAAATCTTCGGTGCATCCGGTGTAGTGAATCTCGGAGTGGTTCTCGCTCCTAAGAATATAGACGTATGTGAATTTTGGAGCTGGCATGCCAAGCCGTAGCTGAAGCCACTCTTGAAATTTCGATGCGGAAAGCCCGCCGCCGTCTTCCGGACTCTGGCGTGGCAGCCTTCGCTTGCGCTGTCGCTTTAGCGAATTTCAGAAGTGTCTTCTGGCGAAAGCTCGGCCCGATCCGCTCTTCAAATATTTTTCAAAAGCCCTCGCTTTCGCTAGGTCTCGGAAACTGATCGCGGTTTCAATGAACCATGGCCGAAATTTTGCGGTGTGTGGAACTGCGCCTTGATTGTGCTTGTTCAGGCGTGCCGGTAAATCTTCGGTGCATCCGGTGTAGTGAACCTCGGAGTGGTTCTCGCTCCTAAGAATATAGACGTATGTGAATTTTTGAGCTGGCATGCCAAGCCGTAGCTGAAGCGACTCTTGAAATTTCGATGTGGAAAGCCCGCCGCCGTCTTCCGGACTCTGGCGTGGCAGCCTTCGCTTGCGCTGTCGCTTTAGCGAAGGCTGGAGGCGCGGGACGGAATCGAACCGTCGAATAGAGGATTTGCAGTCCCCGGCCTTACCACTTGGCTACCGCGCCGTCACAAAGTAGAAGAGCCTTGCGGGAATTTCCTCAATGACAAGAAAAAAGGCCCAGAGAGTTTGATGGGCGACACGGAATCTCGCCGGGCCCCCTTGGCTATTGGTCTCCGGACGGGTCGGTTAAAAGGAAAAATCCGGCGGGAGGAGGACTTCGTCGATCTTTTGGATCAATCCGTTGGTGGTTTCGATGCCGGCATCGATAAACTGGGCGCCATTGATCGAGATGTCATTCTCCGCCACGTTGATGGTTACTGCCGATCCTTCGATGGATTTCAGCGAGCCTAGCTGAAACGACTCAGCGTATTCCTCTTGGGGCGCGATGTGGTAGAGTAGCAAAGCGACGAGAGCGTCGCGGTTCCGTGGCTTGAGAAGGGCGCGGATCGTGCCGTCCGGTAAGGACATAAAGGCAGCGTCCGTAGGGGCGAAAAGGGTGATGTGGTCGGCGTTGTTGAAGGATTCGGATAGGTTGGCCGCTTTAATCAAGGTAAACAAAATCTCCAAATCCTCCGTTCCTGAGAGGGTCTCGATCATTCCTGATCCGATCGGGGTCGCGGAGTCCAGAGTCTCGGCGGAAGGAGTAAGGTCGGCGGGAGCCGGGGCTTTCCCTGCCTCGCCAAAATGGGAAAGGATGACCAGAGGAACAAGGAGGAGACCAGTGCAACGGTTCATGGCAAAATATTCTTGGAAGATGCGGCGAACGAGGTGAATGCAGCAGAGAATATCATCTACTGGCTGCGAGTATAGCCTAAACTGGTCCCGAATTGGCGAAGGGGAGCGGACGTCAGTCGAGGTTCGGCTTAGGGGGCTACAGTGTTGCGGAAGGGAATCTCGTAGGTCCGGACTGCTTGAGCGGGAGGGCGGTCGACACGGGTCACGGTGCGAAACACTTGGAGGACTGATTGGTCGAAGAGGGAGTTGCCGGAGGAGCGGACAATGCGGGCGTTGGAAAGAGTCCCATCCCGGTTGACGCGGAAGCTCGCCACGGCGCGTAGTTCGCGTCCAGAGAGGCTGGGCGGGCGAATCCAGGCTGCGTTGAGGCGGGCTACGAGTGCTTCGCCATAGGTTGCGATCACGCGTTGTTCTGCTGCGCTCAGTCCTGCGGCAAGGCTGCGATCCGAGCTCGCGAGGAGGTCGTCGAGGCTGCTGCTGTCAAAACGGATATCGGGGACGTCGACGGGTCGGGGCCGGGGCGCTGGCTGAACCTTGCGGGTTGGCTCTGGTTTTCCTTGTTGTTTGATGAACTCCTCGTAGGAAATTTTTTTGGGCTTGGGCTCGGGTTTTGGTTCGGGCTTGGGTTCCGGTTTGGGTTCTGGCGGCTTCGGTTTCGGCTTGGGTTCCGGTTTTGGCTTGGGTTTGGGCTCCGGCGGTTTCGGAGGAGTGTTTTTCGGCCTCGATGCCTTGAGGGCATCCGCGGGCATGAGGATCAAGGACGAGAGATCGAGGTCCAGCGGCTCATCTTGGATTTTTTTCTTCTGGTTCTGGTCCTCGATGGTTTGTTGCGGGGGAGGGGGCATCGGGGGCGGTGGACTCCCGGCCATTTGCACGGCTTTGATTTCCTCTTCGCAGGAAACTAGTGAGACCACGAGGATAAGCAGCAGTAGCCCGGCATGGGTCCCGGAGACCCATTTCAAAACCTTTTTGTAGAGCGGGCTCATTGCTGCAAAGAAAGCAAAAATTGAGGAGGGGCTCAACCTTCTGCGTAAGAAACAACGACTCGCGTGAGTCCGAGGTTGCGCAGGATGTCCAGCACCTCGGCGACACTGCCGTACCGCACTTCACGATCTCCCCGGACGATAAAGATCCGGTCGTTCGTGTAGCCGCTGAGGATCTGCGAGAGGGCTTCTGTGTCGACCGCTTCGTTGCCGAAGAAGTAAGTGCCCTCACTGTTGATTGAGATCTGCACCGGATCCTGAGGTGCCTCGCGGACGATCTCTTCCGACTGGACGAGGCTCGGTAATTGAACTTCTACCGGTTGCTCCAGCAGGGGCGTGGTGATGATGAAGATGATGAGAAGGGCGAAGGCGAGATCGAGCAGTGGGGTGACGTTGATCTCCGACATTGCGCCGAGTTCGCGCTTGCTCTGAAAGCGTCTTGCCACGGTCGTCTCAGTTTAGCGGGATTCAAGTTCGAGGCGGTCGGCCACGGAACTTGCAAAATTTTCCAACTCCATCGTCATCCGGCGGACCCGGGCGAGGAGATAGTTGTAGCCGAAAACGGAAGGGATCGCCACTCCGAGTCCGGCGACGGTGGTGAGGAGCGCGCCCGAGACCCCTGGAGCCAAACTCTTGAGGGTGGCGGAGCCCGCCAGTGCCACGCCCCCAAACGAGTCCATGACCCCCCAAACGGTTCCGAGGAGGCCCAGAAATGGGGCGCCAGTCACAATCGTAGCCAACATGACCATCTTGCCTTCGTAGTTCACGGTCTCCCGGGCGATTACGCGCTGGAGAGCGTTCTCCACTTGGTTCATACGCTTCGGATGTTCGCTCTCGGTGGCCCCATCCCAGCGGTAGAATGCCTGGATCGCCGCGACAACCAGTGTGGCGTACGGGTTTTTCCGCGTTTGCAAGGTAGTCAGGTCGAGATCGATGAGGGGCTGTCCACGGTTGAGCGACTGTTCGAAGCGGAGATTGCCCGAGCGAATTCGGTTCAACTCGAAGCCCTTGGCGATCATGACCGTCCAGGCCACGACGCTCCCAATTGCCAACAGGATGATGATCCCTTGCCCGGCTAGGTTGGAAAGGAAAAAGTAAGTGAAGACCGACGGATCGGCAGCGGCGAGAAATTCAGTGGCGATCATTGTGGAAAGGCTCTTCGAGTGGATATGGCAATGCCTGCCCCGGGCTCAACTGTAAATTCTTCACAGAGCGATAATTTGCAGGGAAATCGATCGGCAGGCGTCCCAGCTTTCCCGTTTTTTGCCCGAATGGGTCTCAGGAGAGGGCGGAAATTTGATTAGAATCGCTGGAGTCATCGTTGAATATTTTTAATTGTATGCGCAGATGCGCAAAAATCGGTAAGGGAGTGAGGGGAAATGAGTTGCCGGACGATGGCGGATTCGCTTTGTTCGCGAGATGGATATCAAGCAGACTGCCATTGAAGAACTCTCGGCTAAGAGTAGTGAAGCATCGAGTCGTTCGGTTCTTGTAGGACTGGACGGATTTGTCGATATCATCATCAACCCCGTCGATCAGCGTTTTGGTCCCGGCGATAATTATCAGCCGATCCGTGATATGAGCACCTTCGGGAAGCGTATCCTCGCGGCCGCCGGGAAGAGCACCAACATCGAGATGGGCAAGAAGATGGAGAAGCTCGGCGGGAATGGCCCCATCCTCGCCAACGCAATTCTGAATGCTGGATTTCCTACCCGCTACATCGGTGCCCTCGGCGACCCCTTAATTCACCCTGTTTTCGAAGATTTTGCCAAACGCACGGAAGCTGTCTCTTTGGCAGAACCGGGCGTTACCCACGCCCTCGAGTTCCGCGATGGGAAAATCATGCTCGGCCTGATGGACTCGCTGGAAAAGGTGACCTACTCCAGCATGGTAGATAAGATGGGTGAGGGTGCCTTCATTGATCTGCTGTCTCGCACCGATCTCTTTGCGATCGTCAACTGGACGATGCTGCCTTACTTGACACAAGTCCTGCAAGCGCTCGTGGATCAAGTCTATCCGAATCTCGGCCCCCGGGATCACCGGAGCTTCTTCTTCGACCTCGCCGATCCGGAAAAACGCTCCGACGACGATCTCACTGCAGTTCTCCGCCTTCTTCATCGATTCTGCGCCTTCGGCTCCACCACCCTGGGTCTCAACCTGAAGGAAGCCCAACACGTTTCCCGTGTTCTGGGTCTGCCCGTGGGTGAATCCAATGCCGAGGACATTATGGGAATGGCCCGGGATATCCGGAACGAGCTCAGCCTCGACTGCGTGGTGGTGCACCCGACCGATTCGGCTGCCTGCGCGACGAAGGACGACACTTTTTATACCAAAGGGTTTTTCACCCCCGATCCAATGATCACCACCGGGGCCGGCGATCACTTCAACGCCGGATTTTCCGTCTCCCGGTTGCTCGGCTTGTCGCCGCAATCCGCACTGATCGTGGGATGTGCTTTCTCCGGATACTACGTTCGCTCCGCAGAGAGCCCCTCTCTCAGCTCCATTGGATCCTTCCTCCGCAAAACCGAATTTGCGACTTTGGAGGACTGATTTCTTTTGCCGGTAACGATTTGAATGTCGGCGCCTTTGCATTGCGGAGGCGCCGATTTTTTGAGCTCGTGCATTGTCAATCAATTTTAACCAGACAACTGATATAACCAGAAATGGAGGATTCCTGCTCATTTTCGATGGGGGAGAGGTTTTGACGCTCGTCAATCGAAGGAAAGATTTGCTAGAACATCTTTATGTCGAAAGAAGCTCCTGAACGTAACGGATTGCTGATTTCCTTCGAAGGTTCGGAGGGAAGTGGTAAGACGACCCAGATCAGTCTCCTCTCCGATAAATTGGAGGACGCGGGGTATGATGTGGTGGTGACCCGGGAGCCGGGAGGCACGGAACTCGGTGAAGAGATCCGCCACCTGCTCAAGCATTCAAAAAGCGGGAATGGAATGGTCCCTGAGGCGGAATTGCTCCTCTTTGCCGCCGCGCGAGCCCAGTTGGTGCGGGAAAAAATTCTGCCCGCGCTGGACGAAGGGAAGATCATCATCTGTGACCGCTTCCTGGATTCGACGACCGTTTACCAAGGAGTGGGACGCCAGCTCTCCAAGGAGCCCGTCACTGTGATCAACCGATTCGCAGTCGGTGATTTTATGCCCGATTGGACGATCATTCTGGATGTGCCCGCAGAGGTCGGGATCGAGAGAATTCGTCACCGGGCCTCGGATATCCCGGACCGCATGGAGTCCGAGAACATCGAATTTTACCGGGCGGTCCGTGAGGGCTACCTGCTTCTCGCCAAATCGCTGCCGGATCGCTACTCCGTTTATGACGGTGCGCAGCCGAAAGAATTGGTTGAGGACGAAATCTGGGAAGAAACTCAGGAGCGGTTCTTCCGCAATGACTGATACTATCGAAGCCCCCAGGGATCCGCACCGCATTCTGACTGAGGCCTGGGAGAAAGGCCGCCTCGGCCATGCCATCCTGCTCTATGGTCCGGCTTCGAGTTCTCTGGAAAATGTGGCTTTCGCATTAGCCTCCCAAATCCTCGGAGTCGACGGTGTCCCTACGAAGCATCCCGATTGTTCGGTTGTCCGCCCAGTCAATAAAATGCGGCAGATCGGTGTCGATGCGATGCGCCGTTTGGTGCGGACTGTGAGTCACTCGGCCAATCAGGGTGGGCGGAAGGTCGGAATCGTTCTCGATGCTGATCGGATGAATTTGCAGGCTTCGAATGCGTTCCTAAAGACTTTGGAAGAGCCACCCTCGGATACGACCCTGTTTCTGCTGAGCACCCGGCCAAACGACCTGTTGGATACGATTCGTAGTCGTTGCATGAGTTTTAAAATCTCGGGAGACTCCGTTGCCATTGAGGGGCCGGAGTGGGAATCGTGGAGTCGGGATTTTGAAGAATGGCTTTCTCGCATTGAGGTCCCCCCGGCAAATCAGAAGGATGTGGCCGAGACGGTCATGCGGCTTTACGGGCTGGTTCAACGTTTCCAAGAATGCTTGAGTGCCCTCTCGGCACGCCGGCTTGAGGCGGCAGTCGCTGATTTTCCTGAAGATGTTGAAGATGAGGAGAAAGTCGCAATTGAGGCGGGAATCGAGAGAGGGGCTCGGCAGGATCTACTTGCTGGGATTGAGGCGGTTCTCCGCGATTGGGTCGTGAGCCGTACAGCTGAAGGTAACGCGATGGCCGATCGTGCCCGTAAGCTAGTCCTCGCCGTTGAGGAAACCGAAGGAACCTCTGGATTGCTGGCCTTGAATTTCAATGGAGTCGCGGCAGTGGAGCAGTTGATGATTCGCGTTCTCCGAATCTGGAGCCGCCAGTAGCGAAATTTCCTCTGGTCACTCGCCAATCTTCCCAGATAGAAAGAGTTTATGCTTATTAAGTTTCTTCATACCCGTATCCGGGTCAGCGACCTGGAAAAATCGATTAATTTCTACTCCTCAACCTGTGGTTTTGAGGTCTTTAAGCGGAACGACAAGTCCCCCTCGGGCAATCAGATCGTTCACCTTCAACTGCCAGGCAATGAGCACATGCTCGAGCTGACCTACTCGCCGGATTACAAAGTCGAGTTTCCTGAGGACTTGATGCACACCTGCATCGGGGTCGACGACATCGTTGAATACTGCGGGAAGCTGGAGGATCTTGGGGTCGAGGTTTGGCCTGGGGATTGGAAGGATAAGTTTACCTCTGGTGGCAACAAGATGGCCTTCATCACGGATCCTGACGGATACGAGGTGGAGATTCTGGAGAATTGAACGCGGAGTCCAGGTCAGGGCCGACGGAGGTCTTTCCCCCGTCGTTGCGGCTTCTCTATCCCTTCAACCCGCAGCGGATTTCCACTAATACGGGTGAGATCTCAGTCGTGGTCGAGGGTGACGGTCCAGCGGTCGTCATGGTCCATGGAAACCCCTCTTGGTCGTTCCTTTTTCGGGATGTTATCCTCGCGCTTCGCGATCGCTTTCGGTGCATAGCCCCGGATCATCAGGGCTGTGGGTTCTCCGCCCCTCAACCGCACCGGATGCGCATGGCTGAACACTCGCGCAATTTGGGCACAGTTCTCGACGAGCTCGGAGTTGAAAAGTTTATCCTCATCGCCCACGACTGGGGAGGGGCGATCGGAGCTCACCAGGCCGGACTTCATCCGGACCGAGTCGCCGGGATTGTATTTCTGAACACTGCGGCCTTTCCTCTCCAGAGGATGCCTTGGCAGATCCGGCTGGCCCGCGTCCCGCTGCTCGGACGGTTCCTGATGGAGCATTATAACGCCTTTGCCCTGGGGGCAGCGAAGCAGGGTGTGGTATCTCCTCTGCGTCCGGCTGCGGCCGATGGATTGCTCTATCCGTGGTTGGAAAAAGACTCTCGGAAAGCGGTCTCCGCCTTTGTCGAAGACATCCCTTGGACCTCTAAGCATCCTTCTCGGAAAACGATCGAGGAAACCGAAAAAAATCTGGAAGGCCTTAAGGATAAACCCTGCCTCCTCGCGTGGGGGATGGAGGATTTTTGCTTCGATGAAAAGTTTTTGGAGGAGTGGATTCATCGCTTCCCCAATGCAGAAGTGGAGCGATATCCGCGTGCGGGACACTATGTCTTCGAAGACGGAGGTGGCCCTCTGATTGAGCGCATAGAAGCGTTCGTTGATTCTGTGGCTTACTGAGCCTTCCCGAAATCAGGGTCCTAGGACTCTCTCAATGCCCTGTTGTTGGTAACCTGGTCGAGAATAATTGACGCAATCGTTTTTGATCCTCTCGTCTCGGGGCTGGATTTCTCTTTGCCATGAAGGGTGGCTCACCTCAGCGTCCCGATTGAAGATTTATTTTGACGATGCAACTTCTGGGTCCATGGGAAATCACTTTTGTCGCCATCTATTTGGCGGCCGTCCTTTTCGGGGGCTGGGTAGTGTCGCGGCGCAAAGGGGGGACCGAAGATTTCTTTCTCGGGGGGCGTTCGATTCCTTGGCCCGCTGTCCTCTTGTCGATCACTGCCACGGAGATTAGCGCGGTCACATTTCTGGGGATTCCGGGGACCGGATATGGCGAAGATCTGAGCTATCTGCAGTTGGGGGTGGGGTCGTTGCTGGCGAGGTTTCTTGTGGCATTTTTGTTTCTCGGAGCCTTTTACCGGAGCCAGTGCGTTTCCATTTATCAGTATTTGGGAGAACGGTTCGGGAAGGTTTCGCATCGGACCTCCGCAGTGTTTTTTCTGGTTTCCCGAATCAATGCCTCAGCTATCCGTCTGTTGCTGGCGGCTGCAGGGCTGTCTTTGTTTTTTGGCGTCCCGATTTGGGTCGCTGTGCTCGTCTTTTCCGGGGTTGCCTTGGTCTATACAAGTTCCGGAGGGATCCGGGCCGTGATCTGGACGGATTGCATTCAGGCCGCTGTTTTCATTGCCGGAGGAATTGCTGTCTTCGTTTACCTCACGAGTCAGGTCGGTTTTGGGGAATTCTGGGAAATGGCCCAGGAATCCGGAAAACTCCAGATCTTTCATTGGAATGTCTCCCCCGGAGAAAGTTGGTTTTCGGATTGGAACCTTTTTTATCTGGCAGCCCTAAATGGGCTGGTGATGACCTCGGCTGCTTTGGGATGCGATCAAGACCTGACTCAGCGGATGTTAACCTGTCGTTCCGTGGGGCGGGCTCGCTGGAGCGTGATACTGAGTGGATTTCTCGGGATTCCGATAGCGGGACTTTTTCTCCTTTCTGGGGTGGCTCTTTGGGCTTGGGTACAGGCAGAGGGAGTCGTCGTGCCGGCGGAGGTCGGGACGAACGACATTTTTGCCTGGTTTATTGCCGAGGTCGCTCCGTCGGGTCTGCGAGCTTTGCTCTTTATTGGGATTCTGGCGACCGCAATGTCGAGTCTCGATTCGGCACTCAACGCCCTGAGCTCGTCGGTGGTCTACGATCTCGTCGGGGAACGTTTTCGCCAATCGGTGGCTTTCTCCCGCTGGGGGATTGTTTTCTTCGGGTGCGCCTTGGCAGGTATTGCCATTTTACTTTCTGACTATCAGGAGAGCTTCGTCTGGCTTGGCTTCAAGATAGGGGGAGTTACCTACGGAGCTTTACTCGGGATCTTCCTGCTCGCGCTGACCACCCCCCCGCGAGTTGGTCATGATTGGGGTAACGTGATTGCGATGCTTTTGGGGACGGTGGTGTCCGCAATTCTGCTTTTGAGTTCGGAGATGGATTGGATTTCCCTTGGCTGGACTTGGATCCCGCTCATCAATGTGGCCATGACCTTCCTCCTTGCATTTTGTTTTCGCAGTGATCGCGGCGATTCTTCGGAGTGGTCGAGTTCGAAACCGGTAAGCTAGATTGATATGGGTAAGATTGGTGTAATTTTAGGATGTGGATACGTCGGTTCGGCCGTAGCCCGGCAGTGGATGGCAGAGGGCGTCGAAGTGTGGGGCGTCTCTCGCAATGCCGAAACTCTCTCCCAGATTCAGGGAGAAGGTTTTCATCCAGTTGTAGCCGAGGTGGATGACGTGGAGTGGCATGATCAAGTGCCAGCGGAGCCAGACTTTGTTTTGAACTGCGTGAGTTCGGCCGCGTTGGGGATTGAGGGCTATCGAAAGTCATACCTCGGGGGCAATGAATCGCTCCTCCGTTGGGCTCGGAATAGGAAGCCGGGAAAGGTAATTTATACGGGATCGACGGCGGTCTATCCTTTTACGGATGGGCGTGAAGTCTGGGAGGATGACGCCGGTGGTGATTTGTCGGATACGGGCGAGGTTGTTCTCGAGTCAGAGAAAATGCTTCTCGAGGACGCAGAGCTGGGGCCGCGTGCGAGTGTGCTGCGCTTGGCGGGCATTTACGGGCCGGGTCGGCACCATTTGTTGGATCAAGTCCAGAAGAGCTCGGGAGTCCTGCCGGGGAGAGGGGATTACTATCTGAACTTAATCTTCCTGGATGATATTGTCTCTGCGGTGATGGCAGTCTTCGCGTCCGGAAAATCTGGCGGACGGGTCTATAATTTGGCGGATGGAAATTCACCGACCAAAGAAGAAATGGTCGCTTGGTTGGCGGACAGAATCGGCTGCCCGGTTCCGGTTTTCGATCCGAATGCAACAGGGGGTCGCCGCATGCGCGTAAACCGCGCTGGAGGTTCGCCGAATCGAAGAGTTAAGATTGATCGGATAAGATCTGAGGTCGGCTGGGAGCCCGCCTTTCCTTCTTTCCGCGAAGGGTTCACAAAACTCGGATACTGATCGAACGAATACAAAAGGAACAGAAATGAAAAACTATTGGTTGATGAAGTCGGAGCCCGATGCGTTTTCGATCGAGGATCTGGAGAAACGCGAAAACGGAACCGAGCCTTGGGATGGTATTCGCAATTATCAGGCCCGCAATTTTATGCGGGACGATATGAAAATCGGCGATGCCGTACTTTTTTATCATTCGAATTGTAAAACTCCAGGAGTTGTCGGCGTGGCGGAAATCGCCTCGGAGGCCTATCCCGACCCGACGGCCTTTGATTCTAAATCGAAGTATTTCGATGAAAAATCCGATCCGGAAAATCCCCGTTGGATTCTGGTGGATGTGCGATTCGTCGATAAGCTTCCTCGCACAGTATCACTTTCGGAAATGAAAGAGACGGCGGCATTAAAGGATATGAAAATCTTGCAGAGAGGAAACAGACTCTCCATCACTCCCGTCGCGAAAAAAGAATTCGATCACATTTTGAAAATGGCGAAGTCCTGATTGGGCGAGGAATCATTTTGCCCGGAATTCAGCAGAATTTCCGAGCAGGATGAATCTCTTAGGATTCGAGGATGGAGCGGACGAGCCGGTCCAAATGGATGTGTGCCGGAGGGTAGAGACCATGTCGGGAGACGCGCGGGTCTAAGCGGGGGAATTGGTAATCCTTTGGATCCCACCGGTCGGGCCATTCATCCGGAAGTTTGGGAGGAGCGATTTCGACAGGCTGACCACTGCGGAAGCCCCGAAGGTATCCAGGCTTACTCTCGTGATCGGTGGTGGACCGGATGGCCGAGCAGGCGGTGAAGAGAACCTTGATCCCATGGAGGCCTGCGCCTCGAAAAATGGGCTCGGCGATCCTGCGAACGAGGTCTTCCAAGAGCGAACGATCTTCCGGGCGGAAGAGATCAATCTTGGTCGCACAGAGGACGACACTTCGTAGGCGGCCTGGGAAGAAGGCATCGTCGAGCGGAGTAAAGGAGCGTCCGAGGAAGGATGCCATGCGGGACCAGATTGTGTCGATCCGGGCGAGAAGGCTACCGATTGCCGAAAGGAGGGCATGTTGGTCGCGTAGGAGTGGGGGGCCACCGGAAAGGATCCATCCGACGTCGATCGGGATGACCAAGGCGTCCGCCTCGGCGAGAAGTCTTTCGAGAGGGCGGATTCGTTGTTCGTGGTATTGGCGGAACTTCTCTCCGAAGTAGCTGCCAGTTTCGGAGGTAGTCGTCTGAAGAGAAGTAGGGACAGGAGCGAAATCTTCGTTCGCTACCCGGTGATCGGGCTCGAACACACGAGTGCAGAGGGTGGCCGGGCTCGTGAGATAACGACCTCGCCGAGTCGCCTCGATCATCATCTGCGCATAATGATCGGCGATTTCCTGAGCCGGAGAGTTTTTTCCGATCATTTCCCGAAGATTCGTGATCCCTTTGACCGAATCGGGATCGAGATGATCAGGGTAGAGATTGAAAATGGCGTTGCTCCAGCTTTCGTAGTCCCCGGCTCCGAGAAAGTCTGCGATATTCTCTCCGGGGAAATCGATAAAATCGAGAGTGAGGTCCCGCTTCCAAGGTTTGGGATGAGCGGCGCGGAAGCGAAGAGCTGCCGGTTTGACCGTAATCTCCGGCCAGAGCGCTTCTTCGGAGGCCTCACGGAGAATCCGATCCAAGGGGATCTCGGGTAGATCAGCGGGATAGGGGTGGACGCTGTGACTCGTCCAGCCCTCGTTGGTCCCGAGGAATCGATCTGGATTCTTCCGGAGGTGATCCAAAATCGACGAAAGAAGAACCGATTTTCCCGAATGCCTCGGACCAACCGTGACGATGCGGCGGTAGCGGCTTACTTTCGGAAAGGGGGAACGCATAAAAGATTCGATCCTCCCTAGACTGACCGAACTTCCCGTTTCATCAACGGTTCTTTTTGCCGGGAAAGGAAAGGGAGATCTTCAAGCCAGCTCCCTTTTTCGGGTGTGGCTACTGAGAATCGGGGTAATATTGGCAGGATTGCTCAGAATGATCAGATTATCTCCCTCATTCAGAATCGTGTCATGGGCGGGATGCTGGACGATGGACTGATCGGACCGTCGAATCGCCAGAACGATGAAATTCGCCTGTGATTTTTGTTCGAACTCCCGAATCGAGTGCCCCACGAAATCATCCCCTTGGTTGAGGGCAAGTTCATCCAGCTCGACCCCGAGAACCTTGAGATCGTTAGAGAGAAGGGTCATCCGGCTGCTGTCCCCGAAGAGTTCCATAATCGTGGGGCGAAGAATGCTCTCGGCCATCCGCGAGGCACCAATGGCTGCAGGAAGCACCACCTCGTCGGCTCCCGCCTGCTCGAGCTTCTTCTTCGTGGAAGGCTGTTCGCCGCGGGCAATAATACGAATCTGTCGGTTGAGGTTTCGTGCCGTGAGCGTGATGAACACATTGATGCTGTCGATCGGGAGAACCGTAATGAGCGCCTGCGCCCGTTTGATTCCTGCATCGATTAAAACGGACTCCTCCTCAGCAGAACCTCGCACAGTCAAATATCCCGAGTCGCTGGCCATTGCGATCCTCTCTTCATCACTGTCCACGATCACGAAAGGAAATCCTTCCTCGTTCAGTTCTTGGGCAATGATGCGCCCAATGCGTCCGTATCCACAAATGATGGTATGATCTTTCAAATTTTCGATATTTCGTGATTTCATAAGATTCCCGACTGCCCGGTTAATTTCCCCCTCCGCGATGATCCGAATAAACCCCCCAGCGATGTAAAGGCCGATCGTCGTCCCGGAGAGGATGAGCCCCATGGTAAAAAAGCGCTCGTAGTTGGTATCGATCCCCGTGTCTCCATAGCCCACGCTGAAAATAGTGATAATCGTCATATAGAGGGCTTCGGTGTAGGAAAATCCTCCGATCAATTCGTAGCCCACGGTCCCAATGAGAAGGATGCAGCAAAAGAAGAGTAATCCCCGTTCCATCTGCTGGATACCGGGACTTCTTTCCAGTCGCTTTCGCCGGATCGACTTCCATTGGCTTTTCATTCAACGCTTTCAGCAAGATCGGTGCCTTCGTGCTTTGATACCATAGTTAAGTAGGCTAATCTATCAACCTGGTTAAAAAAGTATCGCCATAGGTATGGCTAACTGTTTCTATCAAAGCATGAGAAGAAAACGGATTCAGCTCGAGGGACAAACGGCCTACTACCATGTGATGAGCCGGACGGTGAATGGGGAGGCTCTCTTTGGGGACCGTGAGAGGGAGGTTTTGCGGAAGATGATCTGGCAGGTGGCTGATTTCTCGGGGATTCGGGTGGTTACTTACGCAGTGATGAAGAACCACTTCCATATCCTAGTGGAAGTGCCGGCGGAGGTTAATATTTCGGATGCGGAGTTGGTGCGTCGGTATCGTCGGCTTTATCCGAAGCCTACGCCTTGGAATCCCATGCCGGCGGAGGTTTTAGAGGAGCATCTTCGGGAGAATACTTCGGAAGGGAGGGATTTGCGGAAGAGCCTTTTGCGCCGGATGGGGGATGTTTCCTGGATGATGAAGACTCTGAAACAGCGTTTTGCGATGTGGTTCAATCGGTCGCGGGACCGTTTTGGACCGCTTTGGTGTGAGCGGTTTAAGAGTGTTCTGGTGGAAGGGGATCGTTGGGCTTTACGTACGGTGGCTGTCTATATCGACTTGAACGCGGTTCGGGCGGGGTTGGTTGAGGATCCTAAGGATTACCGGTTTTGTGGGTATGCCGAGGCGCTCGGTGGAGGCCGGATGGCTCGGGGTGGGCTTTCGGTTGTGGACAAGGATTTGGCCGGGTATCGCCAGACTTTGTATGGAGCCGGGGCCGGGGAGAAGGATGAGAAGAAGTCGATCTCTCGGGAAGAAGCGGTGCGGGTGTTGGAAGAGGAGAAGGGGAAATTGCCTCTGTCGGTGGTTTTGCGGTGCCGGGTGCGGTATTTTACGGATGGGATGGTGCTGGGATCGCCCTCGTTTGTGGAGGCGCAGGTTCAGGGAGGTCCGGGGAAGCGTCCCAAGCGGGTGCATGCGATGACCGGGACTGATTGGGGTGGTTTGGCGGTTGGGACTGGACTGCGATCCAAGCTGTTTCGTTAGGTTTGCAAGTGTAACGTCCACTCCTTTTGGAGCTGGCCAAAATTGCTAGTGGACTGCTAGAAATAGGGCATGATCCACTACCTCGAATCTGTTCTCGATATCGTCCGGAAGCGTAATCATAGCGAGCCGGTCTTCATTCAAGCGGTTGAAGAAGTTTTACCTTCTCTGGAACCGGTGATTGCGGAGCATCCGGAGATCGAATCGTTGAATCTTTTGGAGCGGGTCTGCGAGCCCGAGCGGCAGTTCATTTTTCGAGTGGCTTGGCAGGACGATGCGGGGGATGTTCATGTGAATCGAGGGTTTCGCGTTGGATTTAGCAGTGCACTGGGCCCGTTCAAGGGTGGGTTGCGGTTTCACCCGACGGTGAATCTGGGCGTGATTAAGTTCTTGGCCTTTGAGCAGATTTTCAAAAATAGCCTGACGGGGCTTTCTCTCGGCGGGGGAAAAGGTGGCTCAGACTTTGATCCTCGAGGGAGGTCGGATCGTGATGTGATGCGTTTCTGTCAAAGTTTTATGACGGAGTTGCACCGTCATATCGGGCATCAGACCGATGTCCCGGCTGGGGATATCGGTGTGGGGAGCCGCGAAATTGGGTATTTGTTTGGACAGTACAAGAGGTTGACGAATCGTTACGAAATGGGGGTGATCACCGGAAAAGATGCTTCTTGGGGTGGATCTTTGGCTCGGAAGGAAGCCACAGGGTATGGATGCGTCTACTTCGCGGAAGCGATGCTGGCCGAGAGAGAGGAATCTCTTGAAGGGAAAACTGCGGTGGTTTCCGGATCGGGGAATGTGGCGCTCTACACCATTCAGAAACTTCAGCAGAAGGGAGCGCGGGTGATTTCCTGTTCTGACTCGGATGGATCGCTCCATGCTCCGGAGGGAGTTGATTTTGATTGTTTGAAGAGTTTGAAGGAGATTGAGCGTGATCGCCTCTCCAACTATCCGACAAGTCGAGGCGGCGTAGAATTCCGTTCGGGGCAGAACGTCTGGGATATTCCCTGCGACATGGCTTTTCCTTGCGCCACCCAAAACGAGTTATCGGCAGAGGATGCGGAGAAATTGATCGAGAATGGCTGTAAAATGGTTTGCGAGGGCGCGAACATGCCTTGTGAGCCGGGTGCGGTCGCCCGTTTCCACGAGGAGGGCATCCTCTTCGGTCCGGCGAAGGCGGCCAATGCTGGCGGGGTGGCAGTGTCCGCTCTGGAGATGCGCCAGAATGCCTCTTTGGAGCACTGGACTTTCGCTGAGGTCGATACCATGTTGCAGGATATTATGAAGGGGATTCATCAGCGCTGTAAGAACTTTGCCGGGATTTATGCCACCCCGGAGAATTATCAAGTAGGTGCGAATATCGGGGGATTCGTTCGGGTGGTTCAGTCGATGCGAGCCTTCGGATTGTCCTAGTTTCTACGGACTTGCATTTTATGGTGTGGGAATCAGAGTACGGTTTCTGCCAATCCTAATGGTCGATTCCCATACATTCAGTCTTCAGGGCCAACTCCTTCACCGGGAGCTTCGCGAATTGGCGCGCCCGGAAACAGTGCTCTCTCTCTTTCAGGTTTTGGAGAGCTACCAGCATGCACTTCAGTCGATCGATAGCCCGGAAGAGATCATTGGTCTTACCACGGAGTATTTACAGGGTATCGGAATGTTTCGGTCGATGGGATTTTATCTTGGAGATCTGAATACAGGGGAGTGGACCGATACTCGCTGTGAGCCAAAATCCCTCAGTGAGGAGATCTCTGACTTCCTCAGGGAGCAGATGGGGAATGACCGGTTCAAGGTGGCCCTTCGACAGAGTCGGTTCGTCCCTATCTCTCTAACCAACTCCAATTTGGGGAAGGTCGCGATCTTTCAAAGGCTTTACACTCAAGACACGACGCACGGTATCTTTGTCGGGATCCTGAAATCGGATATTGATACCCAGGTGCAGACAGAGTTGAGCCTTTTGTCTTTCTTCCTTTCGGAAGCATCCAATCTTCTCGAAAATCTCCGATTGCGGGGGGAAATCGAGAAAGAGAAATCGCTTCTCGAGAATCGGGTGGAGGAACGGACGGTGGAGCTGAGTGAGGCCAAGGAAGTGGCCGAAGCGTCAAGTCGTGCAAAGAGCGAATTTTTGTCGGTGATGAGCCATGAGCTCCGAACCCCGATGAACGGGATCATCGGATTTACGAATCTTTTGCGAGATTCGGAGCTCACGGAGGTGCAGTCGGAGCAGTTGGACCGGATCGACTCCTGTGCGGAAGGTTTGCGGGAGATCATCGATGACATCCTCGATTATTCGAAAATTGAATCAGGTCGTTTGGATATCACTTCAGAGCCGTTATCGGTCCGCGATTTGGTTGAAAGTGTTCTTGAAGTCCATGCTTGGCCTGCGGTGGTGAATGGGAACGAGGTGGTTTCCCGCTTTGCTCCGGACGTCCCTCGCTGGATCCTTTCCGATAGCTCGCGGCTCCAGCAGATCCTTTCCAACTTAGTCAGCAATGCGATCAAGTTCACGCGCAAAGGCGAAGTCACCGTCCAGGTAACCCGGGCGGACATGCCGGAGATTGAGGATAATCCGGATCTGGTCGGTTTGCGTTTCGAGGTTGCGGATACGGGCGAAGGGTTCGATCCGGATCGGAAGGAAGATATGTTCCGACCCTTCATCCAAGGAGACTCATCGGATCGCCGGCGACATGGTGGCACAGGTATTGGTCTGGCGATTGTCAACCGGTTGGTCTCTCTCATGGGAGGGACGGTAGAAGCCTTATCGACCGTGGGGGAGGGGGCGACTTTCTCCTTTTCCATAATAGCGTATCTAACGGAGCCGATGGAAGAAGCACCGCGGTCTCCGGACCTTTCCGGCGACCGGATTGTGGTCTACTCGGCCTCCAAGCCGATCCGGGAAAGTCTGGATTCCTATTTGGTGCATTGTGGGGCTGATTCCTTGTCGGTCGATAGTGTGGAATCGGCTCGGCAAGCGTTGAAGGAGTCGGCTGATCTCTTGGTTTTCGATGTTTCAGAGAGTCCACCTACTGGAATGAACGCCTTAACTTCGATTCTTTCCGATTTCGGGGCGAATCCGCCTCCGGTTATCGCGGTGGGAACGGTTGAAATTTTTGAGGAAGAGTTCCGCCCTATCGGAAAAGCCTTGGTCGGGCGCATCGTGAAGCCGATCCGCGAGCGGGAAATCGCCCGTATCCTGCGGGTTTGGAAAAATGCGGATGAAGATCCGGCGGAGAATGTGCGATCTGAAAAGCCAGATGTGGATCACCAGATCGCGAAGAAGCATCCCTTGAGTATTCTGGTCGTGGACGAGAAGGCGATCAGTCGTAAGGTTCTGATGATGAGCTTAGCCTCTTTCGGATATCGCGCCGATGGGGTGGAAGCCCCTGATCTTGCGCGGGATGCGATGCGTCGGCGGGCGTATGATTTGGTTTTCATCGGCGAGGAAAAGTCCCAACCCTTCTCGCATGAGAAGGTCATGACTTTGAAGAAATTTCACAGCGATGAGATGGGATGGCCGAAGCCAGTCTCCGTCTATCTCTGCAGTGCTCAGCCCCCAGAAACTTTTTCGGAAGAAATGGAGAGCGGCTTGATTCAGGGCGTTCTTCGCCGCCCCACTCGGTGGCATCTGCTGCGAGAGTTGTTGTCGGACCACCGCGGTTAGCCCATTTTCGGGAATTCCTGAGGGATTGGGCGCCGCGGCGTTGCGTTCCTCCAGTGAAGCACTATTCGTGTACGGTATGGAGTCTTCCACCAAATTTCCGGATTTCGATTTGCAGGCAGTCCGAGCGGATTTTCCGGTTCTTGCGCGGGAAAAGTATGGCCGTCCGCTCGTTTATTTTGACAACGCGGCTTCGACCCAGAAGCCGCAATGCGTGATCGACCGGATTGCCCGGTTCTACTCCTACGGGTATTCCAATATCCACCGCGGTCTCCATTTTCTCAGTGAAGAGGCTACGGCAGACTATGAAGCGGCACGGTCAACGGTAGCGGATTTCCTGGGAGCAGCGTCTCCAGACGAGATCGTTTTCACTCGCAATGCGACGGAGTCGATCAATCTGGTAGCGTCGACATTTCTCGCCGATCACGTGCCGACGGGATCGTCCATCGTCCTCACGGTGATGGAGCATCACGCCAATATCGTTCCCTGGCAGCTGGCCGCAGAGAAACTGGGGTTGAAGGTTCGACCCGTGAAGATCACGCCTTCGGGTGAGGTGGATCGGGAGGATTTCCGGAAAGCCTTGGATGAGAACGCGGGGATGGTGGTATTTTGCCATGTCTCGAATTCCCTGGGGACGATCAACCCGGCGAAGGAGATGGCTTCGGAGGCGAAAGCCAAGGGGTTACCAGTGCTTATCGACGGAGCTCAAGCTGCGCCCCATATTCCGGTGAATGTTCAGGATCTTGACTGCGATTTTTATGCCTTTTCAGGGCACAAGGTTTTTGGCCCGACCGGAATCGGAGTTCTCTACGGAAAGGCGGAACGGCTGGCATCTCTCCCTCCCTATCAGGGCGGGGGCGACATGATCGAACGGGTTTCGTTCGAGGGGACGACCTTCGCGCCGCCTCCGGCTCGTTTTGAGGCCGGTACTCCCCACATCGCGGGAGCGATCGGGCTTGCCGAGGCGATCCGGTATTGCAAGAAGTTGGGCTACGCGGCGATGGAGGCTCAGGAGCAGGCCTTATTGGCCAAAGCGACTGCCGGATTGCGTGAAATTTCCGGGGTCCGGATTGTTGGGGAGGCTCCGAACAAAGTCGGCGTGGCCTCTTTTGTCGTAGATGGGGTGCATCCGCATGACCTCGCCACATTCCTGGACCGGGACGGTGTGGCGGTGCGGGCCGGACATCATTGCACCATGCCGCTGCTCGAGTTTTTGGGGCTCACCGCCACGACGCGTGCCTCCTTTGCGTTCTACAACGATCTGCAGGAGGTGGATGTTTTTCTCGAAAGCCTCCAGAAAACGATCGATCTCCTGCGTTAGGCTTTCCGGATGCGCAGGTATGCGATCCCGGCGGGAATCGATCCCGCCGCTACGAGAAGGATCGCAAACAAGGTGAAGGAAATTGTGGGCGGGGTGAGGAGCGAGACCAAGGCTCCAAATGTCCAGATAGCGGCGAGGAATTTCACCGGAATGGATCGGTAAAAGTGCCCGAGCACAAACGCGGCGACCGCTAGAAGAATAGAGATCGACGCGGGGACCAAGACGGAGGGGAGTTGTCGGACGATACTAAAGGAAGCAGTCATCCAGATGAGTCCGGCCGGAATAAGAAAATGACGGGATCGCCAGTATGGGTGGAAGCGGGAGCCGGGGCCTGCGATGTAGAGCAGGCAGATCAGTCCTCCGAGGATTAAAGACGGCAGCCAGATGAAAAGCGCGGTGTTCACGGCGAATTCGTAGTGCATTCGCAGGGCTTCCGATGCTGCACATTTGGCGGCGATCAGGGTGCCAAAGCATCCGAGAAACAGCAGTCCGCGAAGACTTGCCGTATCGAGGACTTCAGGAATGGGGGGATTCCGCGGGTTCATGTTCTTGATTGAAGGCATCGGGATGAAATCCGAACCATGTTGCGAGAGTGATCCGGAGGAGGACTGGGTAGATCAGAGCGGGGAGTAGAAAAGAAAAGACCACTCCCAGCGAAATGGCCAGCCAGGCTGGAATCCAGCCGAGGGAGATCATCAGCAGGATGGGGCAGACTACGAAGAGGACCACCAAGACATAGCCGACGACGGTCGTCCCCAGCGTGACTCCACTTTCTTCCTGGAAGCGCAGTCCGCAATAAGGGCATTCGGGACTCAGTCGGAATCCCCATAGGGGCATGGTTTCGGGCTGGGAAGCGTCGCCTCGAAATAATCCCGGTCCTCCACATTGGGGGCAGCAGCCGGAAAGGCAGTTGTGAATCACTACTTTTCGGTCTGGGGGGAGGACGGGTTGGGATCGATCTCCATCTCGTCGGATTGTGTCGTCTTCGACCATTGGTAAAAACAATAGCCGAAAATCGGGAGAACGAAAAGCATTCCTCCCACTTTCATGAAAAGTCCTCCGAGCACCTGATCGTCGATCGGGCTCAGATCGATGATTCGGGGAGCCCATTCATAGGTTGGGTAGAGCACATTGCCGGACATGGTCAGGATGCCGAAAACTGGAAGCTGGGCGATCATGAGGATGAAAAGCATCAACAGCCGTCCCGGATAGCTGACAGTGGGGAGAACTTTGGAGGGGGAGAAGAGGTTCCAGGCGATTCCCAATCCGGGAACCCAGATTGTTATGTGCTCGACGATATGGATCGTCTTGTTCGCTAAAGCGGCTTCATACAGGGAGGGAACGTGCCAGAGGCTGAACGTGAGGGAGAAAATGGCTCCCGTGACCACCGGATTGAGAATTTTACGGAGGAATTGAACCAGGCCCGGATGCCGATTGAGAAATTGGTCCAGAAGCTCGGGAGGAAGGCCGATGATGGAAAGCACGGGGGTCACATACATCAGGATCAAGTGCTGAATCATGTGGACGGAGAACAGGTAATCTTCCCCGATTTGATCCAGTGGTGATCCAACCGCGAGATAGCTGAGAATCAGCGCGGTAAAAAAGCAGACGACTCTCCATACAGGAACGGTGGCACCCGAGGGGCGAAACGGTCCGATCCACAGGGCGTATAGCCAAGCGGGAATCAGGAGTCCGGCCAGCAGGAGGGGTTCGGTATGCCAGTGGAGGGTCATCTAACTGCGCAGTGTGGCACGAATCGCGCCTTTGGCAAAGTGGAAGTCAGGACCTTTCTGGGTTCAGGCAGCTTTCGTCAAAGAATTTAGCCAGATAACAGCTATTGGAAGTCACTTGCTTCTACGCTTGAGGGATTAGGCAATCTGTGCTCTCATTTGGCTACTATGGATCGTCGTCAATTTTGCCAGCTAGTGAGTGCCGGAATTACTACCGGTGCGCTCGGGCTATGGCCGTTGAGATCCTTCGCTGCGTCGGCGGGCACCTATACGGTGCGCAAAGGCGACACTCTTTCGGGCATCGCTAAGCAGTTCGGCACTTCAGTGCAATCGCTGCGATATGAGAACGGTATCAACGGGGACCTGATACGAGTGGGCGATGTTTTGCAGTTACCCGGTGGCGGTGGAGATATGCTAACCGAGGTGCGCCGGGTTTCCGAACCCAAGCGGGGCGGCCTGCGGACCTGGCGTTACATTGTGGCGCACCACTCAGGCGTAGACACCGGGAATGCGGAGATTTACGGCAACTACCATCGAAATAAGGTCGGGATGCGTAACGGACTGGCCTATCACTTTGTCATCGGCAACGGCTCCAAGTCGGGAGACGGTGAGATTGAGATTGGGCCGCGTTGGGATCGTCAGCTCAATGGGGGTCATGTGAAGAGTGCCGAAGTGAACAATCACGGGGTGGGAATATGCCTAGTGGGGAACTTTCAGAATGGCCGTCCGAGCCCTCGGCAGATTGCAGCTTTGACCTCTTTGAGTGGATACCTTCGGGAGCTGATTCCGAACCGAACCAAATATGCGGTCCATAAGGAAATCGATGGTCGCAATCATACGGTCTGCCCGGGTCGCTATTTCCCAACCTCTCAGATGCATGAGAAATTTCCCGACGAGTGGTGATTGAGATCCGCCCGGTATTCGGGAAAGTCGGACGGGGATGAGCCCGAGGCCTTTTCTATCTTGAAAGGTGTTTTCCTTTGATGGTTTGGAGGATGTCCGAAACCTTGGGCGGACGGATGGGTTTGGTGAGGTGTCCGTCAAATCCGATCCCGTTGGTGCGGTCGCAGGCTTGTGGAGTTTCGTCGGCAGTTTGAGCGACGACCAGAGGTAGCTGACCCGAGCGCTTGGAAATGATTTTTTCACCGACCTCAAACCCGCTCATCGTGGGCATATGGAGGTCGAGAAGAATCAAGTGGTAAAGATTTTTGGAGTTGAGTTGGAGAGCTTCTTCTCCGCTTGCGCAAGTCTCCGGTTGGGCACCGAGCTTCTTAATGAGATGTTGGAGAACTTTGCGATTCGTCGGCATATCATCGACGATAAGGACCCGTATTTCACCATAGTCCTCAGGATTGGCCTTTTCCTCTTCCGTTGAAGACGCCAGTTCCTCCTTGCTGCTTGGCTGGGCCAAGCGAGCATTTTGGCTGAGGGTTTCCTGAAAATGGGATTTCATCGGTTAGTCTTGTATTAGAAATACAACCAGCTCGACTGACACAATGGGGAAAGAGGGAAGCCGTCGAAAAGTCGTCTTTTTGATAGAATGTTAACGATGGTTTTACGAACAATAAGGTTCACTGCTTCCCCACGACCGAATCAGTCCACGTAGACGATTGCGTCTGTAGCAGTTGCAATCCTTGGGGACTTATTAACCGTTAAGACTAGATGCCTGCACCCAAGCCTATTCTTCTCTGGTTTCGAAAAGATCTTCGGTTACGCGATAACGCCGCCCTTGCTGCCGCGATGGATGCGGGTCGAGAGATCATTCCTGTATTCATTTGGGATGACGAGGGAGAAGGGAATTGGACGCCGGGAGCTGCCTCGCGGCTCTTTCTGCAGAGAGCGTTGGAGTCTTTGAAGAAGGATTTGGAGGAGCATCGTCTGAAGTTGGTTCTGCGGAAAGGGGACAGTCAAAAAGCGTTGGAGAAACTGCTGGAGGAGACGGGGGCTATGGGGGTTTATTGGAATCGTCGGTACGATCCTGCTGCCGTTCAGCGTGATTCTGAGATAAAGCGATGGCTTCGCGAAAAGGAATGGGAGGCGGAGAGTTTCAATTCCTCCCTTCTTTATGAACCGTGGGAAGTGTCGACGCAGCAAGGCAAACCATTCCAGGTCTATACTCCCTTCTGGAAGAGAGTTGGCGCCCTCGATCGTCCCACTCCTATCGAGGTGGATTTGCGTAAATTGCGAGTGCCGGAGAGTTTTCCCGAGACGGACTCCGTCGCCTCTTTGGGGCTCGTCCCCGATCATCCTTGGGTTGAGAAAGTCGACCGCTACTGGAAGGTGGGAGAAGCTTCGGCGGAGAAGATTCTATCGGACTTTTTGGAGGATGCTGTTGATGACTACAAGGAAGCGCGGGATTTCCCTGCTCAGCACGGAACTTCGCGTCTCTCGGCCTATCTTCACTGGGGATTGATCGGGCCGCGGCAGATTTGGGAGGCGATCGTGGAAGCCGGGAGAGAGAAGTCCTCAGGAGGGCAGTGCTTCATCTCCGAGATTGGCTGGCGTGAATTTGCTTATCACGTTCTGTACCACTTTCCCGATACGCCGGAGAGTCCACTGCGGGAGAAGTATGAAGATTTTCCTTGGGAAGAAGACGAGGAGGTTTTGCAGAGATGGCAGCGCGGGAAGACAGGGTATCCTATTGTCGATGCAGGCATGCGACAGCTCTGGGAAGAAGGGTGGATGCATAATCGGGTGCGAATGATTGTCGGCTCGCTCCTCGTGAAGCATCTGCTGCATTCCTGGTCTCACGGAGCCCGTTGGTTCTGGGATTGTCTGGTCGATGCTGATTTGGCCTCGAACACTCTTGGTTGGCAGTGGTCCGGAGGATGTGGGGCAGACGCGGCACCCTATTTCCGGGTTTTCAATCCGATGACCCAAGGCAAGAAATTCGATCCGGAGGGGGACTACGTGCGTCGCTACGTGCCGGAGCTGGCCGATTTGCCCACGAAGGTGATTCATGAACCGTGGGAAGCTTCCGAGGAGGTTCTCAGGGAGGCCGGGGTGCGTCTCGGAGACAATTATCCGAATCCGATCATCGAACATAAAAAAGGGCGCGAACGGGCCCTGGCGGCCTTCGAGAAAGTAAAGGGGTGAGCCGGATGAAGATTCGTCAGTTGGTCGTGGTTCTTGGGGATCAGTTGGATTCCCGGGCGAGCTGGCGCCACGATTTCGACTCAGAACAAGACGCTCTCTGGATGGCCGAAGTGGCGGCCGAGTCCCGTTACGTTTGGTCGCACAAGCAACGGATTGCCTTGTTTCTCTCCGCTATGCGGCATTTTGCCCGGGAGCGGGAGGAAGAAGGGCTCAATCTTTTCTACACAACCTTGGAGGAAACGGACCCCCGGAACACTCTGGGTTCACTCTTGGAGAAGTTCCTTAAGGATCACGACGTTGGGGTGGTGAAGATGGTTCTGCCCGGGGAATGGCGGGTGCTGGACCTTCTGCGCAAAGCTGTCGATCGGTCAGGCGTAGACCTCGAGATCCTGCCCGATCATCACTTTTTCTCGTCTCCGGAGGACTTCGAAGAGTGGGCGGCGGGGCGGAAGCAACTCCGGATGGAGTATTTTTACCGGGAGCTGCGGAAGAAGGAATCGGTCTTGATGACCCAGGACGGGGATCCCCTTCAAGGACGTTGGAATTTCGATGAGGAGAATCGGGAATCCTTCGGCAAAGAGGGACCAACCGACGTGCCCAAGCCCTATCAGCCCCGACAGGACGACATCACCCGCGAGGTGTTTGCCCTCGTCGAGGAACGATTTGGCGATCACCCCGGTTCTCTCGAAGACTTTTCCTGGCCGGTTACGGAGGCCGAGGCGGGTCGCGCTCTCGAGGATTTCATTGAGCACCGACTTGAATCTTTCGGGAATGTCCAGGATGCCATGTGGACCGGAGAACCCTTCCTCTTTCACTCGCGAATCTCCTCCGCTCTCAACCTCAAGCTGCTTGATCCGCGCCGGGCCGTGGAAAAAGCCGAAGAGGCCTATCGCTCGGGCATGGTTCCTATCGCCGCCGCCGAAGGCTTCATCCGCCAGATCCTCGGCTGGAGGGAATACGTTCGCGGCGTTTACTGGCACCTCATGCCCGAATACCGGGACCGCAACGAGCTGGAGGCTGAGGAGGAGCTCCCAGAGTTCTATTGGACGGGGAAGGCTCCCATGCGATGTTTGAGCGAAGTCGTCGATCAGACTCTCCGCTGGGGCTACGCTCACCACATCCAGCGCCTCATGGTCACGGGCCTTTATTCACTCCTCCTTGGAGTCCGCCCGCAGAAAGTGCACGAATGGTATCTCGCCGTTTACATCGATGCAGTGGAATGGGTTGAGCTTCCGAACACCCTCGGAATGTCGCAGTATGGTGACGGCGGAGTGATGGCCTCGAAGCCCTACATCGCCAGCGGAAAGTACATCCAGCGAATGAGCAACTATTGCCAGGAGTGCCAGTTCAACCCTGTCAAGGCCGTGGGAGAGGACGCCTGCCCCTTTACCACCCTCTATTGGGATTTTCTTGACCGGCATCAAGACCGCCTTCAGGACAATCGTCGGATGCAATTCCAGGTGAAGAACCTCTCACGCAAAACCTCGGACGAGCTCGGAAAAATTCGTAAAAGGGCGCAGGAGATCCGGCAGAATAGTGGTATTCCGGCGTAATGGTAGAAGAGTTGTGTGAATGACGTCTATTAACGGCGTTGAGCTTCGCTTCTCACTCCCTTGTCAATTTAATAAGTAACCAGGTTAAAAAGAATTGACCTTTCACGCGGGGATCTCGGGGAGGGGCGAGAAAAACGTTTCCGGTTTTGGTTTCTTCTGTTTGGCTGCTGGCCAATGGACGAACCGCGCAGGGTCATTCTTCTCGGAGCAACTGGGAGTATTGGGGAGAGTACTCTCCGGATTCTTCGTGCGCACCCGGATAAGCTTCAGTTGGTCGGGGTGGCGGCTTCTTCGAGTGCGGCCGAGTTGGCGGCGATTGTTCGGGAGTTTGGGGTGCCGCATGCGGCGTTGACGAATGACGAGGCAGCCAATTCCGCGGTGCGGGACGGATTGTTCCCGCCCGAGTGTGAGCTGCATTGCGGCGAAGCGGGGCTTACGTCGATCGCCACGGTGCCGGAGGCTGATATGGTTTTGGTGGCAGTAGTGGGGACGGCCGCGTTGCAACCGACTTTGGCGGCGATTGAGGCTGGACGGGATATTGTTCTGGCGAGTAAGGAGATCCTTGTTCTGGGTGGTGCCTTTGTTATGGAGGCGGCTCGAAGAGCCGGGGTTCGTCTGCTGCCGGCTGACAGTGAGCATAATGCGATTTTTCAATGCCTGGAAGGTCATCCAGAGAGGCATCTCGACAAGCTGATTCTCACCGCCTCGGGCGGACGGTTCCGAGACCGTGATCCTGCCACTTTGGGCGAAGTGACTCCTGAGGAGGCGACTGATCATCCGAACTGGTCGATGGGGCCGAAAATTACTGTCGATTCTGCGACTATGGCCAACAAGGGCCTGGAGCTGATTGAGGCCCGTTGGCTCTTCGACCTCCCGGCGGATCGGCTCGAGGTGGTCCTGCACCGCCAGAGTATTGTCCACTCGTTTGTGCAATATGTGGACGGGTCGATTCTCGGTCAGTTGTGTCCTCCCTCGATGACCTTCGCCATTCAGCATTGCCTGCTCCATCCGGAACGGGCGCCGGGGGTGGATGAGACCCTCGATTTCTCCCAAGCGCTGACCCTCGATTTTGCGCCAGTTCCTGCCGGACGTTATCCTTGTCTCGACCTTGCCTACGAGGCCTTGCGTTCCGGTCCGGTGGCGATGGCCGTTTTCAACGCCGCCAACGAGGTCGCCGTTGCTGATTTTCTCGCCCGGAAAATCGGGTTTCTGGAGATTCCCAAAGTCATCCGCCGAGTCCTGGAACAATGTGGGGATCGTTTCGCCGATTCTCTGGGAGACCTGCTCGGCATTGACGGCGAGGCGCGGCGCTTGGCGCGGTAGTCGGTTTTCGGTGTGTCGGTGTGTCGGTGGACGGTATGTCAGTGGTCAGTGGTCGGTAAGCCAGAGGTCGGTGGACGGTAAGTCAGTGGTCGGTGAACGGTGGTCAGTGGTCAGTGGTCAGTGGACGGTGGTCGGTGAACGGTGGACGGTAAGTCGGTAGTCGGTGGACGGTAAGTCAGTAGTCGGTGAACGGTAAGTCGGTAGGTAGGGAAGGGGTTTGGCCCTTTCAGGGCTCTGGTATTTTGTGAGGCTGTTTTACCCAGGGCGATACCCTGGGCTCTGGGGTTTAGCACCTTTGGTGCGGGCGAGGCAGTGAGGTTTCGCATTGTTGGAGCGGCTTGAGATCAAGGTTTTGAGGATCTTCGGTGCTGCTGCGGGTTATGGGTTTGAGCACCTTGGTGCTGTCATGAGCCGGGGAAAAGGGCCGTTGGTGTCGCTTGGAGGCAATGTTTTGTGTGTCTGTGGCACTGCCTGGGCGCTCAGTGGTTTTTCCGCGCCGAAGGTGCATTGACTCGAGAGCCCAGGGCACCGCCATGGATGCGGGGAGCAAAGATTTTGAGGATCTTCGGTGCTGCTGCGGGTTATGGGTTTGAACACCTTGGAGGTGTCATGAGCCGGGGAAAAAGGGTCGTTGGTTTCGCTTGGAGCCCGTGTTTTGTGCATATTCGGCCCTGTCTGGGCGCACAGTGATTTCTCCGCGCCGAAGGTGCATTGATCCGAGAGCCCAGGGCACCGCCCTGGGATGTGGGGTGGGCCTGTGCCAGAGCCCTGAAAGGGCGTAACTTCTCTTATTGCTTGTTGCCGCGACTAGTTCCGGCGGCGGCGTGACGCGGCGAGGCTACAGGCGCCAAGGCCGAGGAGGAGTCCTGCTGTTGTCGGTTCAGGAATGGTCCCGGGAACGTCGACTGGGTCGCCGAACCCTACGATCCACTTGTCGATGTCATAGCTGGTACCGCCTTCGGTGTATTGGACGCTATTGACCAGCGGGCCACTGCCCAAACGGTCCGAGAAGGGAATACTGTATGATCCGTTGTTGGAGGCGTCGTAGATGATCTGTGCCCACTCATTGTAGAACGGGTTGTCAGGCTGAATTTCGTCGAAGGCCTTCATCGGGTCCAATTGCCACCATTGGTTACTTTCCATCGTGTCGAGGGCCGTTCCGTTGACTTCATTGGTGTTGCCGAAGAAGCCCATGAGAATCGCGGTCGTGATCTCTCCGATTGCGGTGCGGGTCAGCGTGAGGTTGTCGAGTTCGGCGGATGGGGGGAAAGCGTCGGTCAGATCGTTGTCAGGATTCTGCACGAATGCGGCCCAATCCTGCCATCCTTGGCCGTAAGTCACTTGGGAGGCGAGATCATCGGGAACGGCTGTCTGCCCGTAGATGATTTGGTTCATCTTTTCTTCGTCTGATCCGGAGATGGTAATCGAGGCATCCGTGTAGGTGGTCCCGGCAGAGGTGCTTCCACTGGCATTGTCTTTCACTTCGGTCGTGATGTTTCCGGTAAGAACGATGTCGCCGTCGGCGTTGACGGCCGAAGTCAGGTTGAAAGTGAAGTTGTAATTGGAGCCAGTTGTTGAGGTGGCTCCGTTGGTGTTGAAAGCATTGCTGTTCTTGATGTTGTTGCTCACTCCGCTCGTGTTAACACTGTCGACGTAAGTCTTGAAGCTGGGGAACGGGGCATTTTCGGTGTAAGTGGAGGGCCCGACGAAACGGCGAAGCTTGCCTCCCTCATAGACGGCACTGGAGGGGGAAAGTTGGTCGAGTTTCCGGGCGATTTGCGCAGTAGTTTGCGAAAATCCAGTGCTCTGGAGGGCGGTGTTGCCGCTATTGTAGGACGATGAGTAGCTGGAAATGCTCATCGGTGCGGTGAAGTAGTTGATATTGGTGAGATTGCCTTGGTCACCCGAGCCGCCGGTACGGGTGATCTCAAAATTCTGGTACGTGACATCGGATCCAGGTGATCCGGAGAAGAAAGAGGGGGAGGCGGTCAAGTCGGAGAACTTGCTGCCGTAGCTGACGAAAACCGCGACACTGCTCACCGAGTTGATGGTGAACTTGTTGCCGGTGACATCGGAGAGTCGGATTCCACTGGTTAAGTGGTTGGTGTTGCCTCCGGTGGTGCCAAAGGTGACCGCCGTGCCGCCGTTGTAGGTGACATCAAATGGGGTAGCTCCCCCGCCATTATCGAAGCTGATCCAGACGTCACTGGTATCGTAGTAGGTAGAGTTGTTCTCAAAGACCAAGTCGAGCGCCGCTTCGGCGGTGAACGCGGATAGGGTTAGAGCCGAGAGAGTTAAGATAGATTTCATGTGGCGTGGAGAATTTATCTGGATTGAGAAGAAGTCGTGAGTCACCGAACTTCAAAAAGCTAGTGCCTTCGTGGTTTGGACGCGCGATTGAATCACTTTATTCCAAAAAACCGAAAACTTTTGCGAAGGATCCGCGAAGGACCGCGATTTTGACAAAATTTAGTCTTTTCGACATGGGGCGGGCCAGTTCCCGCAGGCTCCAGGTATTTTGGACCATTGCTCCAAAAGGATAGTAGAATAAAAGCTGAAGTGAAAATGGGATCCATTCGCAAAAATATCGACAAAAAGAAATGGAGATGGTGCTTTTTCGTGGGCGAAAAAGTCATTTCTGGTATGATTTTTGAGAATGAAGCGTATTTAAATTGTGGTGCAAGTTGCTGGCATCCAACACTCTGGAGGAAACGATTTCGTTGCAAACGGCCAGTTGAAACCTCTTCGGAGCGAATCTCAAGGTCACTAGAGATTTCCAGCTTGCCAAAACCGATTCGGCTGACGATAGTCGGGCAATCTAATAAATTGCCTATGTCCTCAACGAAATTTCTCTCCTTCGTCGCCGGAGCCGCGGCTTTCCTATCTTTTAACCTGAACGCCGCTGAAACCGATCCCGTTGGAGCTATATCGCTGACTTTCAAAGCAAACTCAGATACCGCCTTCTCTGTCCCTCTTCATCGGTCCGCAGAGTTTTCTGGCGTCATCGCGGATGCAGGTGTTGATGGCTTTACGTTGAGTGCGGATGGAACTCCAGGGTGGTCGACAGGTCAGTTCGTTGATGCTCCCTATTATGTCCTTATGATGGATGGACCGATGGAAGGGATGTATTATACTGTCTTGGGTAATTCTACAGGAGAAGTAACGGTTGAAGATATCGGTGCGGGTGATCTTGCGGGCCAAGGAATTGCTGCTGGGCAAAAGTTTCAGGTTATCCCCTACTGGACACTGAATAGCTTGTTCCCTGACGGAGAGGGTATCCCGGCATCTAGTAATGTTGGGAGTCCTCAAGGGTTAGTTCTCTTTACGAATCAAAATTCCGCTGGCACGAATATTCCGCTTGGACTTAGTTATTTGTATCATGATGGTTCACAGGGCCCTGAAGGATGGTATCTTAATGGTAATATTGCGGAGGGTTTACAGAACGACGTGGCATTTACCCCCGATAGTTTTTATGTCGTCAGAAATCTTACTCCATCCGATGAACAATTCAATTTGGTAGGGGCAGTTCGGATGGCTGATCATAAGACTATTTTGTCGAGGATTCAAACTGGACTGAGGCAGGATAATTTCGTGGGATTTACTTTTCCAGTCCCGACGACTTTGGCGGAGTCGGGGCTTCAATCTTCCCCTGCTTTCGAAGCCTCTTCTGATGTTGGAAATCCAGCAGATGTTTTGTTAGTCTATAATAATTCTTCGGTTGGATTCAATAAGCCGCCCAGTCTCGGGTATTTATATCATGACGGAAGCCAAGGTCCCGCTGGCTGGTATATTCTTGGGGATATCGCAGCTGGTGTTCAAAATGATACCGAAGTGTTTATTCCTGGAAATGGTTACATTGTTAGAAAAAATGTTGGAGAGAGCGGATCTAACATTTGGTCGGCCGATCCTTCTTACGATTCAAACTAAGTTTTCGATTATATTTACCTGTTGGTAAGATCATTCACACATTTTCCACTCAAATTATGGACATGAATAAATTTAAGATATTTTTATTAGGATCTATCGTTTCTGCGGCCAGCTCGTTATCGGCGCAGATAACTGTTACTTTCGTTGCGACGGCTGGTAATGCAGGAGATCCTCTATACGAATCTGACGGGACTACCGAAATTGCGGACGGAACCTTGGGCTTAATCATTGTAGACACGGGCGACGATGGAGTGGCTCTGTCGGCTGGAAATCTAATAGATGAGTCATTTTTAGGTTCTTCTAACGATTGGCTTGTTGGTCGAATTTCTTCGTCTGATATTTTCGGAAGTTCTGTTGCCGGAACATCTGGAATTGAAGTAACAAGTTCTGACATTTCGCCGGAGCAAGATTTTTATATTGTTTGGCTTCCAGGTTTGGTATTCTCCTCTGACACTAGTATATCTGCCGGTCAGAAATATGGTTTATCGAGAAATTCGAATTGGGAGGTGCCGAATGATGGTGGTTCGACTGCTGGCATTGTTTCGAATAGTCCCGGAGGCTCAGCCAACCTAACCGTAGTTCCCGAGCCCGAAGCGTTCGCCTTCCTCGCCGGTCTCCTCGGTCTTGGCCTCGTCTTCGTTCGTCGCCGCCGGAGTTAACTTTTTTCTCCCTCCCAATAAAAGCGTCCGGGCCTTCGGGTTCGGGCGCTTTTTATTGGAAAGAGAGAGAAGTTGTCCGGTTCCCGGTTGGTCCGTTTTCGGTTGGGGTTTGCGAAGTTAGAGGTGGAGAGGTTGCGATTGGTCGGATTTGAGCCGACTGTGTTTTTGCCCCTGCTTTTTCTCTCTATTACTTGGTCCCACCTTTTGCCCACTGACTGGATTAGGCTTGTCGTTCTGGGGCAGGGATTTCATTGAGGTGGATACATGGCTCTTTTGACGTACCGGAATCTGACGGTTTCCTTTGGGGGACCCAAACTGCTCGACAACGCCTCGTTGATGATCGAGGAGAAGGAGCGTTTGTGCCTGGTGGGTCGAAACGGCGAGGGGAAGTCGACTTTGTTGCGGATTCTGGACGGAGTCGTTGCTCCCGATCATGGGGAGTTGGAGACGAAGCCGGGGATCTGCATTCGGAAGTTGGATCAGGAGATTCCGACGATCCCGGGTGAAACCGTTTTCGAAGTGGTGGCGGCAGGACTGGGCGAGGCGAGTCGCACGATTGCCGAGTATCACCGGGTGGCCCGGGACTACGCGTTGGATTCCTCGGACGAGGAGTTGGCCGACCGGCTCGATGAATTGCAAAACCAGCTCGACCACTCCGATGGATGGGAGATCGACCGGAAGGTGGAGACCGTGCTGGACCGGGTTGGGCTCGATGGCGATATGGCTTTTGAAGCCTTGTCGGGGGGCAACAAACGCCGGGCACTTCTGGCTCGCGCTTTGGTGGCCGAGCCGGATCTCCTGCTCCTGGACGAGCCGACCAATCACTTGGATATTCCGGGAATTCGCTGGCTGGAAGAGTTTTTTCGCAAGACCCCGATTGCCCTTTTGTTTGTCTCGCACGACCGGAGTTTTGTCCGCCGGATGGCCGACGGCATTCTCGACCTCGACCGGGGTCGTCTGTCCCGCTGGGACTGCAACTACGACACCTATCTGGAGCGGAAGAGCGAGTGGCTGGCCGGGGAAGCGAAGCGGAACGAGAATTTTGATAAGAAGCTATCGGAAGAGGAGGTTTGGATTCGAAAAGGAATCCGAGCCCGACGGACTCGCAATGAAGGTCGTGTTCGGGCTTTGCAGGAAATGCGTCAGAAGCGGGCGCAGCGTCGGGAGCAGAGTGGTGCGGCTCAGTTGGAGATGAACGACGCCCAGATGTCCGGTCGCAAAGTGATCGAGGCAAAGGGGATTGGATTTGATTGGGACGGCTCGCCGCTGATTCAGGATTTTACGACGACAATCTGGCGGGGCGATAAGATCGGAATATGCGGACTGAACGGCTCGGGAAAAACCACCTTGTTGCAATTGCTCCTCGGGAAACTGACTCCGCAGGAAGGGACCGTCACTCACGGAACTCGTTTGGAGGTGGCCTATTTCGACCAGCACCGCGCCCAGCTCGATCCCAATCTGTCGGTGGCGGAAAATGTCTTTCCGGGAGGGGATACGGTGACGATCAATGGGCGGAGCCGGCACATTCTTTCCTATTTGCAGGATTTTCTCTTCACCGCGGAAACCGCACGCGCTCCGATCCGCAAGCTATCGGGAGGGGAGCGGGCGCGCCTGTTGCTGGCACGCCTCTTCTTGCAACCAGCGAATCTCCTGGTCCTCGACGAGCCGACGAATGATCTGGATATCGAGACCGTAGAGCTCCTCGAGGAGCGTCTGCTCGAATTCGATGCGACCCTTTTGCTGGTCAGTCACGACCGGGCCTTTCTCGACAACGTCGTCACGAGCACGCTGGCCCTGGAAGGGGATGGGCAGGTGCGGGAATACGCCGCGGGAGCCGATCAGTGGGTGGCCGATTTTGAGCGACGCCAAGCTGCGTCAGCTGCGAAGTCCACTAAGCCTACCGTCAAAACGGAGGCGAAAATCCCACCGAAGGACACTTCGAAAGCCAAACCTCGCAAGCTCTTGAATAAAGAACGCGAGGCCCTAAAATCCCTTCCCGGCCAGATCGAAACGTTGGAGGCCGAACATTCGGAGCTCGCAGCAAGGATGTCGACGGCCGACTATTACCAAGACCCGAAAAATGATCCCGCCGCCGATTCCGAACGTTTGGCTAAGCTGGAAGAGGAGACTCTGGAGGCGTACGCGCGTTGGGAGGAATTATCGGAGCTTGAGGCAGGGGCTCGGTGAGTCGGTGAGTCGGTGAGTCGGTGAGTCGGTGAGTCGGTGAGTCAGTTGTCGGTGAGTCGGTTGTCAGTGAGGCATGCGCTGACGCGGGATCCGCGGTCCCGGGGGAGGTCTTTGCGGAGCGCGGAATTGATTCCGCCCCGTTGGAGAAGTTGCGTCGTTGAGAGGTGGAAACCTGATGGGGTCATGATCGGTGGTCTCGGTGATCGGTGAATCGAAATTGCTGAGGAGGGGGCATGCAGGGCGGATTGAAATCCGTGGGCCGGGGGAGGTCTTTGTGGAGCGCGGAATTTATTCCGCCCCGTTGAAACGAGCGCGAAGGAAATTTAGGAATCTCGTTATTCCCGATTGTAGGCACTGCTGAACTGCCAATCTTCAGCACGAGGAACTAGTCCGGCTTTTACGGGATTTTGTTCGATATAGTATCGGGTTTTGCGCAGATGTTCCTCGTCGCGAATCATCCGATCAAAATAGTCGGGAAACCAGAAAGTCCCTCGACGGTTGAGAAGCTTATTGGCTCCTCGGGCAGTCTTTCCTTTCAGGTTCTTGATCTGAAGGCCTAATGATGGTTCCGGGGCTGGTCGGAAAAGAAAATGAATGTGATTGGGCATGATGACCCAATTTCCGACATTTTCGAGGTCTTGGATGAGTGTCTGCGCCGCAAAGCGGGAAACTGTGGGTTCGAGGAAGAAACACTCTCCATGGCCACGATCTTCAAATCGAGCGATTCGTCGGACCAGTTGGCGCTTTCGCTCTTCAGAGTCTTCGGAAAATTCAGAGGTTTGTGCCAATTCCTCCTTCCATCTTTCAATGAGTTGGGTGGGAACCGCGTCGAATAGTCGAAGGGTGATGAATTGGGTAATGCCGGAGGAGTCGATGTGGGGAAGATATCCTCGGCTGTGTCGGCCCTTGTGTGGCATGGTGGTGATCTTTGAATTGATCTTTATTCGGCGCAAATTGTTTTTCCTTTTCAGTGGGGTTCGCTGTGGGATAGATCGGCGGAGAGGCACACGGGGCGGACTTTGCGGAGCGCGGAATTTATTCCGTCCCGTCGGAGTCGTTGCGTCGTTGAGCGGTGGAAATCTGGCGAGGTCGTGTGAGGAGGTCTGGCTGATCGGTAGTCGGTGGTCGGTGAATCGAAATTGCTGAGAGGCACACGGGGCGGACTGAAGTCCGCGGTCCGAATGGGGGCTTTGTGGAGCGCGGAATTTATTCCTCTCTTATCCTTTTCGGTGATTTGGCTCGGCTTTCTCTTTTTGAAAAGAGAGGGTTAGTTTCACTTCATGAAAACATTGCTTTCGGTTCCGCCTGCTTTATCCCGTGTCGCCTCTTCCCTGATCCCTGCAACGTTCGGGGATTGTTTTGTCACTCATGATCCTGAAGGGGCAAAGCTTGGGTCGGGCGGGGGGACGGCTCATCTTCTGCGGGAGGCCTGGCGTGCGGACGGCGAGTCTCAGTCGTTTGCGGAGTGGCTCCAGCGGGACGATCGGGTATTGGTTCATGCTGGGGGGCAGAGTCGGCGTTTGCCGGCTTATGCGGCCTTGGGCAAGGCTTTGTTGCCCGTGCCCGTCTTTCGGTGGTGTGCGGGGCAGCGGCTGGATCAGACTTTGGGGGAACTGCAATTGCCGCTGCTACAGAAGATTTTGGAAGCTGCGGGAGCGCAGTCCCATACCCTGATCGCGAGCGGGGACGTCCTGATATGGAACGATCGCCCGCTCCCGGAGATTCCCGATGCGGATGTGGTCTGCGTCGGGCTCTGGGACAGTCCGGAGACAGCGGCGGGTCACGGGGTGTTCTTTACCCCGCGGGCACACCCTGAGCAGTTTGACTTCATGCTGCAGAAGCCGGATCCCTCACGCGTGGCCGAATTGTCGAGCACCCATCTCTTCTTGCTCGATATCGGCATCTGGCTTTTGAGTGACCGGGCGGTTGAGGTCTTGATGCGGAAATCAGGATGGAATCCCCAAACAGGGGACGATGGCGAACTGTCGGAGTACGATCTCTATGGCGAGTTTGGTTTGGGGCTCGGAGAGAATCCGACGGTCGAAGATCCAGAGTTGGCCGAGCTCACTTGTGCGGTGCTCCCTTTGTCGGAGGCCGAGTTTCATCACTTCGGGACGAATCGCGATCTCATTGGCTCCTCCTTGGCCCTGCAAAATCGGGTAAACGATCAGCGGCGAATTTTCAGTCCATTGATCAAGCCGCATCCCTCGATTTTTATTCAGAATGCGGAGGTTGCCTGTTCGCTCGGTTCGGAGAATCAGGAGGTCTGGATCGAGAATTCTTCGATTCCTGATACTTGGAAGTTGAGCAAGCAGCACGTGATTACGGGAATCCCGGAGAATGACTGGATCGTCAAGCTTTCCGAAGGCACCTGTCTGGATGTGGTTCCGATCGGGGGCGAGTGTTTCGCGGTACGGGTGTACGGATTTCATGACCGCTTCCGCGGGGATCTGAATCTCGACTCAACGACCTGGATGGGGAAGCCGGCGGCGGACTGGTTTCGTCGGCGCCGGTTGCCCATTCCCGAGGGGGATGACCTGCAAAAGGTCCCTCTCTTTCCAGTGCTCCGTCGGGAAGAAATGAACGGCAAGTTTATGCGGTGGATTGTTGAGGAAGAGCCGCGGGAGGATCCGGGGTTTGCACGACTCTATCGCGACGCCGAAAAGCTATCGGCGGAGGAGTTGGCAAATCGCTGCGCCATGGAGCGAGTGGACCAGGATCGCAAACGCCGGCTCGTGGAGTCGTTGCCGGTTTTGGCCCGGCATGCGGGCCGCAGTGTTTTTTATCAAAGTGATCTCTATCGTGCCGCTGAGTTGGCTGCTCCTTCGGATGTGGTTTTTGACGAAGTTTCGCCCGCAGCGAGTGAAAACCTCTACGCATGCGTGCGTAGCCGGATGTTCCACTCCGCCCTGGAGCGGATGCGGGGTGGCGATGGTTCGGAGCAGGAGGCTGAGGCGTTTCGGGCGATGCGTAACGCGATTGTCGATCCCTATCGGCGGACCGCTCCTGTGCCGCGAAACTCGGTTCTCTCGGATCAGGTGATTTGGGCTCGCTCGCCTGTGCGGCTCGATCTCGCCGGAGGTTGGACGGATACCCCTCCGTATTGTTTTCTGAATGGAGGCCGAGTGGTAAATCTTTCGGTCGAGTTAAATGGTCAACCTCCTGTGCAAATTTTTGCACGAACCTCCGATCGCCCGGGAATTTCCCTGCGTTCGATCGATCTTGGTTCGGAGGTATCTCTTCGCAGCTATGAGGATATTGGAGCCTATGCCGAAATCGGCTCCGACTTTGCCATTCCGCGAGCCGCTCTGGCTCTCTGCGGGTTCCATCCGGATTTTCAATCCGGTACGGGATATCCCTCTCTGGATGCCCAATTGGAAGAGTTCGGCGGTGGATTAGAGATTACCCTCTTATGCGCGATCCCCAAAGGTTCTGGTTTGGGGACGAGTAGTGTTCTTTCTTCCGCGCTCTTGGCCTGCCTCTCGGAACTGGCGGGCTATGGATGGGATTCGGTAGCCATCGGCAACCGAGTGTTGGCGCTTGAGCAGATGCTGACTTCCGGCGGCGGATGGCAGGATCAATATGGGGGAGCGGTTCGCGGGTTGAAGATGTTGGAGACTGGCCCGGGGCTCGACCAGACTCCCGACATCCGCTGGTTGCCGGGACATCTTTTTACGGATCCGCAGTTCCAGGGGTGTCGCTTGTTGTATTACACAGGCGTAACCCGGGTGGCCCACAATGTCCTTTCCGAGATCGTTCGGGGAATGTTTCTCAATCGCCAGGAACATCTGCGATGCCTCGAGGATCTATCCGATCATGCCCTCCGAATGTATGAATGCTTGCAGAAGGGAGATTTCGAGCGCATGGGCCGTTTGGTTGACCGGACGTGGGAATTGAATCAGCGTTTGGATTCAGGGACCTGCACTCCGGTCATTCAAAAAATCCTGGAGCCGCTGAATGATTGGCTTTTGGGCAAAAAATTGCTCGGTGCAGGTGGGGGAGGCTATCTCCTCATGTTTGCTAAGGATGAAGCGGCGGCGTTGCGGATTCGCCGACACCTCCAGGAGAATCCCCCGAACGCAAGGGCGAGGTTTGTCGATTTCTCACTCTCGGAGACCGGGCTTCAGGTGACGAGGAGTTGATCGGTTGGCCGGTGAGTCGGTGAGTCGGTTGGTCGGTGAGTCGGTGAGTCGGTGAGTCGGTTGGTCGGTGAGTCGGTTGGTCGGTGATCGGCGGCCGGTGGTCGGTGAGTCGGTAGACTGTGATCGGTTGGTCGGCGTTTTCTAAGGGTGGGCGGGGACGGTCATAATTCTGCGGTCTAATGTTCCTTAGAAGTTGAAAGGCGGGCGCTGTGCCCGGAGAGTGCCTCATGGAAGCAAAAGTTGTGGAGTTCGACTTGGGGCGAGTAGAGGCGATTCTCGGAGCGGAAGACCGTGCCGGGGCTGAGGAATATTTACGGGAACTGCCGACTTCGGAACGGGCGCGGTTACTTTCCCGCATGGATGGAGATTCCCGTGAGCACTTGATTGGATTGCTGGATGCGGAATTTGCTGCCGATCTGATTCAAGGGCTGGGAGAAACCCAATCGATTGAGATTCTGGAGTCGGTCGACGCGGATCTGGCGGCGAAAGTCGTCGACCACGTTCCGAGTGATGAGCAGGCCGATCTACTCTCGGGCTGTGATGAGGAGGTCGCAGAGAAGATCTTGGCCGCCATGAGCCCCGAAGAGGCGGTCGACGCCCGGGAGTTGATGCGGTATGAGTGGGATACGGCCGGGGGCATGATGATCACCGAGTATCTCGCCTACCGTGAGACGGCTACGGTCCGCGAGGTGGCAGAGGATATGCGATCGAACCGGGATAAGTACGCCAATTTCGACATTCAGTATGTCTATGTGACTGGCGAAAATCAGCGCCTGCTCGGTGTTTTGCGTCTGCGGGATCTCGTCTTGGCTCGTCAGGATGACACGGTGGTTTCCCTGATGATCCAGAATCCGATCTCAGTGGAGGTCACGGCGGGACTGCACGATCTCTATCACTTTTTTATGGAGCACCATTTTCTCGGGCTTCCGGTCGTGGATTTGAACGGCGCGCTCATCGGAGTGTTGCAGCGTTCGGACGTCGAAGAGTCGATGAGTGAAGAGGCGACCGAAAATTATCTGAAGGTTTCTGGTCTGCAGGGGAATGAGGAGCTTCGCTCAATGCCTTTGATGACCCGCTCAAGGAGGCGTCTGTCTTGGCTCTCAATCAATATTGTTTTGAATGTCATCGCCGCGAGTGTGATTGCGGTGAATCAGGACGTGCTGGAGAAGGTCATCGCCTTGGCGGTCTTCCTCCCGATCATCTCCGATATGAGCGGTTGCTCGGGGAATCAGGCTGTCGGGGTCAGTGTCCGCGAGCTCACCTTGGGACTGGTGAAGCCGAAGGAAGTGCGACGGGTCTTTCTGAAAGAGCTGGGCGTAGGCCTGGTGAATGGTTTTGTCCTCGGGCTCCTAGTGGCCGTGGCCGGAACGATTTGGCAGAATGGATGGTTCGGCTTGGTTGTGGGGACAGCGCTTATGCTGAACACGATCGTTGCCGTCCTCATCGGAGGCTTGGTCCCGTTGATCTTGAAGGGATTCAAGATGGATCCGGCTCTAGCTTCGGGGCCTATTCTGACGACAATCACGGATATGTGCGGGTTCTTCTTTGTGCTGTTCTTTGCCGGAACACTGCTGGAGCGGTTGGTTTAGAAAAGTTGGGCACAGCTTCAGCCTTAGTGGCACTAGATTAAGCCGAGTTAGGAGGCTTGGTTGCAGACAAAAAGACTGGGTTGGAACCCCTCCACCCTCGACATCGTCGGGAGTCCCCCTCCCCTGCTTGCAGGGGAGGAGTCTGTATCAATTTATAGAATTCCCCTCCTACTCGTAGGAGGGGGGGACTAGCTTCAGCTGGTGGGGAGGTTCCGCAGTTCGGATTGGTCCTTAATCTAAAGCCATTCTGGCATGAGGCTAGCCCGGTTGAACGCGGATAGGGTCCCGAGTGTCCTGAAGCGGCATTTCTTGGGGGGTGTTTGGTCCTGCCATTGCGCGGTGGGTGCTGAAGCGACCCACCCACAGTGGGGCATGGCTTCAGCCTTGCCCGGTTGGACGCGGAGAGGGTCCCGAGTGTCCTGAAGCGGCATTTCGTGGGGGGTGTTTGGTCCTGCCATTGCGCGGTGGGTGCTGAAGCGACCCACCCACAGTGGGGCATGGCTTAAGCCTTGCCCAGTTGGACGCGGATA